>DAOWBV010000094.1 GCA_030633885.1 Planctomycetota bacterium | reverse complement strand
GGGAACCACGCCTTGCCGGGGACGGCCCCGAAGGTCGCTACGCGCAGGATGCCCTTGACGTGCATCTGGCTCACCGGCCAATCTGGGCAGCCGCACCCTTTACAGTGTCCGGTTCCCCAGCCCTTATCTTCATCCTGGTACCGGGGGCAACGCTTGGAGACGTGGGTTCCATCTTCAGTGACGCCGGTACAGACCGCAAGGCGATGAAACGCGACCACATCGGGAACATGGCCCTCGTCAATGAGCCGTTTGTGCGCGTGTGCAAATGAGAGACTTATTGTCATCCGTTAAAACAGTAAAATGCATGGAACGTATTGGGAAAAAGTCACTCTTATAAACTTCTGGACGTAATTGTATGTATGCTTCATTTTTATTTCGATTTGAAACGTTGTCTTGACGAAAACCCCAGTTAAGGCCTGCTGTTCTCTGGATATTGCCAGTTGTGTCAAGCAAAGAAACTTTAACGTAAGGCAATCCTGTTATATCTTCCTCGAAGACAACCTTTTCCTCGTCCTTAATTTTAATCTCCTGCGGCGGTCGTTTCTTTGGATAGAACTTATCATTATAAATCTGCACAAAATTATCGGCGTCTGGGTGGGCACAATAAATAGTGTCTTCTAATAAATCATTATAATAAGTAAACGCCACTTCAGCATTACAGGGCGTAAGCACTTCACGTTGAGCTTTAAGAAAAGCAGTCTGCGTATAATTCGCAGACCCTGTGTAAGCATAAAGCGGTTCTTCATCTTTATACCATGCATAAATTTTTGAATGAACTGCTGGAGGTTTCATTACATAGCTACACTGAAATTTTTCATGATAATCTGCTTCAACTAACTGCCGAAAAGCCCTATGGTTACTTAATGACATTCCATCGCTAGGACACATGCCAATTAGTAACGCTATATCAATGTTCTTTTTTTCTTCGCGCAGGTAATTTAAATGATGAAATGCCATTGCAGCTGTTGCATAACCAGAGACTATATAAAGCTTGTTAGCGCCTTCATTCGTTGGGGCCAAAAGAACTTTTTTAAATAACTCATCTTTGATCATAAAAATTACTCAGCTACGAAGTTGTCACTTTATATTCATCCCTATTTTCAAACAAATATAATGGTTCAGGCTTTGCCTGATTATTGCATGTAGATAAATTATTAGCATGAATAATAGGGGGAATGTTAGGGCTTGTTTTTGGGTATTTAATCCCTGCGAAACTTTTTAGAACAGCTTCAAAAATAATTTTAACACCCTTAACTGGTACCGCCATCCCTATCTGTTTCCTTGCGCTTTCTTTAGAACCACAAAAAATATAATTATCGGGAAATGTTTGTAATCTAGCGCGTTCTCTGTTGGTTAAAGCTCTCGGTTCAGACCAGTGATAAACATGGGTTCCGCCACCGCCGCTTCCTGTTACCGTATAAGCAGGTTTATCAGGATTAAGTCTTTTGTAGATTTGACTTATTTTGGCGCCATGCACCTTTAATTGTAATCGTGGAGGCAAGTTTGCCGTAAAAGCATTTTCTCCCGGTCTTATATGTTGCAATCTTTCAATAACGGTAGCAGATTGCTTAGTTAGTTCATTATTAGATGCATTTTTTTTAATCGGCGGGTCTTCTATAGCAGTTCTGCAAGAATTATTGATGTTTTTAAAAGGAGATGGTGACGGAACCCCAAAAGCAATATCAAGATCATTTCTAATGCCTATTATAATTATTCGATGTCTTGCTTGTGGAATTCTGTAATCTTCGAACTTATATAAATGTGGATAAATGGAATAACCCGCATTATACAACTCGTTTAATATTTTTTTAAATGTGCTTCCTTCATTAGAATTCTTTAGACCACCAACATTTTCAGCTAAGAACCACTGAGGCCTAAATAACTTTAAAGCTTTGACTCCATATGCATATAAAGGGCCATAAACACCGTTTATCCCTTTTTTCTTTCCAACTAAACTAAAATCATTACACGGGAAGCCAAATGCAAGGGCATCGATTTTAGAAATCTTTTTTAAGTCATTAAGCTTAAGCTTGCGAATATCGCGGCAAACTACAGTTTTTTTGCTTTTAAGTGAAATATTATTTCTAAAAGTTTCACAAGTGTCTTTATCGTAATCCGTTGCCCATGCATGTTCAATAGAATAAGATACGCCGGATTTTTTTATTTTTGCTAACTTAGCACCAAGAGCAATACCGCCAGGTCCGCAAAAAAGTTCGCCAAGTTTGAAAACCTTGGTTTTTTGGTTCGTAGCATTTGATTTTGACGACATGTTTTTTGGCATTATTTCTTTCTCAATGGTTTCCTCTTTTCAAAATTTTAACTCGTCAGAGCAAGAAAAGCAAGGAAATTTAACCACGGTCTTAGCAAAATCGATCTGTCAAGTAAAATGGGGTGACAAAGCTGATTCGAGAAATGAAATTCTAACCCTTCCCTATCAAAAATACAAACAAAATCCACACCGGAATGGTGCGAAATGATTAAGCCCCGCCCTTTTTGCAGAAAGAACGGGGTTTACCCCGATTCTGATCGGGGTTTAGGGTCGGGGACTAGCTTTTATAGACCACGTTTCTGGAAGCACCCCCCACCCCTGTTTTGGAAATATTGATATATAAAAGTAGAAATAAATATATTACGCTTGAGCGATTTTTGGTATGATGAATAGTACCCTTTTTAATAGAACACAATTATAATAGTGTTTCATTTTTAATATAGCTGGGGTAGAGCAAAAAGGGCACTATTTGAGGAGGCTATGGCCAGAAAACCTTTCTTCATAAAACTCACTCCGGCTGAGTTTAAAGAAGGACAATAAGTCCAGTCACTAGGGTCAGGTCTCGATTACAGAATTAGGGTCAGCTATTTTCTCTTCTCGAGATCTGACCCTAGTGACCCTTGCCGAATTAAACATCTTTTCAGCGCCGGAAAAAACGCATCTAAACATTCTGGTAAGAATTACCGATAACTTGCTAGCCTCTTATCATTTTACCCTGAGACGTAAAATTTTAAGAGATCTTTGGTTTTAAGATATTTACAAGAACCAGAAAGGAGGCAACATGGGATATCAAGACGACAGAGGACCGCGAGAAATGCATAAGGCGACTTGCGCAGAATGCAAACAAGAATGCGAAGTTCCTTTCAAACCGAGCGGTGACCGTCCGGTATACTGCAAGGAATGCTTTTCAAAGCGTAAAAACGAAGGCCGTTAAAAATCAGTGAAAACTTCAGGGGTTTTATTTAAATGCCCTCTTTTAAAAGAGGGCATTTTTTTCCCCTGAAGTACGGTTCCCGACAGCACAATCCATAGTAACCCGGAATAGGGCCAGCTCCCCGCCCTGAAAGGGCGAGGCTCGCCCAACAAATTTGGGCGGCGCGCCCTGCCCTTCCGAAGCTTTAGCGAAGGAGGGGTCCCTTCGGGTTTTCGAAACTCGCTGTGCCCTTCCATAGCCCGTAGGGCGACGGAGGGTCCAACCAGGGACGCATTATTTTGGGTCAACCAAAAATCCGCTTGACAGTCACAAACTAATGTTTTATCCTATAGTATGCCAAAGCTGACGATGTACAACTTTGATAACTATGAGATCTGGGAAAAAACAAACTAAATGGAGTCCTAACTTGAAGATTCATCTAACTCAGATTCCGCTGTCGCGAAACCTGAGTAGATGATCTATATGTTAGACATAGAGGAGCAGAGACATTGGGCAAACGATCCAAGCGGAGTGGTGCACGTGACAACAGGCATGCGCAAGGCGGTAGATTTGTTGAGCGCGAGCAGCCTGATCTGGAGACGATTCTCAGTTCCAGCGAGAACCCCTTCCTATTGGTGCTTGACGGCGTTCAAGATCCACACAATCTCGGAGCTTGCCTCAGAACAGCGGACGGTGCTGGCGTAGATGCGGTCATCGCTCCTCGGAAACGGGCAGTCGCCATCACAGAGACAGTTTCGAGGATTTCCTGCGGCGCGGCGGATAGCGTACCGTTTATTCGAGTTGTGAACATCGCACGAACCCTTGAGCAACTTCGTGAACACGGGGTCAAGTTGGTTGGAACTGCTGACGGTGCCGAATCAACGTCCCTATATGAGGTCGACTTTGCGGGGCCAATCGCATTGGTTATGGGTGCCGAGGGCCAGGGCCTCCGTCGTCTCACTCAAGAGACCTGCGACCAAGTGGTACGAATACCAATGCTAGGGAAAGTTGACTGCCTAAACGTCTCAGTGGCGACAGGCGTGTGTTTATACGAAGCGCTGAGACAGCGGACGGGCCAGGGCAAGTAGTGTTCCCCGTCATCAGCTTTGGCATACATTAGGATAGCAAATAAAGAAACGCATTGTCAAATGGAATCGGTTATTAGGAAGCTAACGAAGTGATCTTATTGAGATATGCAGAAAGTGAGCGGTGCGCCCCGATCCATCGGGGTCCGCCTCTGGCGGAAAACTCCCGCCGAATTGGCGAGGCTCGCCCAATAAAGTTGGGCGGCGTCCAACCAGAGACGCATTATTTTGAGTCCTTGCTAATTACGTGAACCAACATAAATACCAATGCCCGCCTAAAGGATTAGCACGATACATTGTTCCGCCAAAAAGAAACATTACGTCTTGAAGTTTAGGGTCACCCTGATTTGACCTATCACTTTTAAGACTATTAATTTCCTTCACCTTATCGGTCGGATCGTAAACTACCCCGCACCAGTTATCCAAGATACCCCCGGGCCAGGGGAACACAACACGCAACGGCGGGCCCGGATCTATTTCGCCTAAAATATTTCCATAATAAAAACGCTCGGATCCGAACTGTTCCCGATCAGAGTATAACTCCTTAACAACTTCTTCGTAAGAAGAACGTTGGAATTCAAATCGGATCTTATAAGCAACCGTAACTCCATAAAACCATACTAAAAACCCTGCTAAAATATAAATCACAGGAATAGCCAGAGCGAGCGCCGGGCCATAGCGATTCCAAAATAGCTTGATAAAAACAACCCCTAGCACTCCTCCCCCCAAATACCAAAAAAAACTAAAGACAAAGACCAGAACAAAGAGTTCAAACCTAAAAATATTCAATAGCAATCCAATTGCCAACCAAACAACAAAAGGAATGATTAAATATCTAAGTAAAATATTTTTCTTCTTCATCTCATTTTCCGTTTTTGGGAGTTCGTTTTTTCATTTTGTTTATCAACTTTGGAAAACTGCGGAAACTTGTTTCTGCTTACAATCTTATATGATTCATTATTTAACTCTCGAATTTCAGCGTAAAAACCCTCGGTGAATAACCCCTCAATACCCTTATTTTCCATGAAAATATCATTTTTCTTCTTTTTGCTCGGGTCTTCGGGAACTCCTTCTTCTACAGAAGAGAACAGTGATTCAAGCAGTGCGTCGAAAACAAAGTCCGCCAGCTCAAGACTGGCCTGACGAACCTCATCTTTGGTTACGTTAAATCTATTAAGTTGTTCTTTTTTAACACATAAAACAATCTGGGAAACAATACCATTTGCATCTGTTTCTTCTACCATAATTATTTCTATTTCTCTATCCCCGTTTATTTTATGCTGAGCACACCCCGCCATCCCCATCACACCCAGGAGTAAAATCAGAATCATTAGGTTTTTCATCAAATGTATTATACCCCGCCATTTTGACTTGTCAAACAGAATATATTGTGTTAGGGTTAGGGGCCAATTTGGGGATTAGTTATTATAAGAGAACTAGAACTAGGGTCGCTATGGGCCAGCCCAAGTAGCATCATACCGCGGTCACTTCGTGGTCGCTATGGTGCCGTTCTTCTTGTCGGACCGACCGGTTTTATTTTGGAGAGAGTAAGATAATGAACGCCAATCGCATCGCCGGCTTTTTGAATAAAGAGCCGAAGTCGTTTACCAGAAAAGACCTGATCAGGTTTATTAACCGGTCAGGGATTGAAATAATCAATTTCCGTTATGTGGGCGGCGATGGCCGGTTGAAGACCCTGAGTTTCAGCGTTACCGGCTCAAGGCAGTTGGATGATCTGCTTGCCCGGGGCGAAAGGGTCGATGGTTCCAGCATTTTTTCTTATATTGACGCGGCCTCGAGTGACCTGTATGTTATCCCCCGTTATAAAACCGCGTATCTGAATCCGTTTTCGGCCATACCGGCCCTGGATATCCTTTGTTCTTTTTATACCCAGGAGGGAACGCCTTTACCCAGTTCACCGGAAAATATCGTGCGGCGCGCCCATCAGGTTCTAAAAGACAGGACCGGTTTGAGTCTGGAGGCCATGGGTGAACTGGAGTATTACGTCCTGGCCGATCGGCAGTCTGGTTATCCCATGGCGGCGCAAAGCGGCTATCACGGCTCCGCGCCCTTTGCTAAATGGGAGGCCTTGAGATGTGAGGCGATGCGGCTAATTACCCAGACCGGCGGAAAGATCAAGTACGGGCACACCGAGGTCGGTTACATCGGGCAAGCGAAACGCGATATGGAACAGCATGAGATTGAATTCGACTTGATGCCGATCGAAGACGCGGCGGACCAAATCGTTATTGCCCGCTGGATATTAAGGATGCTCGGTTATAAATACGGTGTCAGCGTGAGTTTCACACCCAAGATCGCCGTGGGCCATGCCGGTAGCGGCCTTCATATTCATAGTCGACTGATTAAGGGCAGACAGAACATGATGGTTAAAAGCAAGCGCCTGAATGATACGGCCCGCCGACTGATCGCCGGTTATCTTGAGCTGGCCGGGTCCCTGACGGCCTTTGGTAATACGGTGCCGCTTTCTTACCAGCGGCTTGTTCCGGGCCAGGAGGCCCCGACCAATATTTGCTGGGGCGAGCGTAACCGATCCGTTCTGGTAAGGATCCCTTTGGGCTGGTTAAACGTGAAGGACATGATCGGTGATGCCAACCCGCGTGAGAAGAGTAAATTATCCCGCTCGGTTGAGAACCAGACCGTGGAGCTGCGTTCACCGGACGGTTCGGCTGATATTCATCTTTTACTGGCCGGGCTGGCCGTGGCCGCTCGTCACGGGTTAGAGATGAAAGGCGCCTTGTCTCTGGCGGACCGGCTCTGTGTAGATGATAAGAAGACCGGGAGAGTTCAACTGCCCCGGTTACCGACTTCCTGCTGGGAATCGGCCGGGAGATTGATCAAGGACCGCCGGATTTACGAACGCGACGGTGTTTTTTCTTCCGTGATAATTGACGGGGTGGCCGGGAAGCTCAAGAGTTATCAGGATAAGGGGTGGATGAAAAAAGGATCCGGTCAAAAAAGACGATTAAAGACCTTGATCGATAAATATCTGCATTGTTCGTGACAGGGCTATTCTATCAGGGAGTAGGGTCAAACTTCCTCTTCAGTCATAGGGTTACCTATTTTTCTATTTTTATTCGAGCTCGAAGCTGACCGTGACGTTCGCTTTTATTTTTATCTGGCCTAAAGCAATACTGTCCCCGCCTGAAGCTGAACCACCAACGTTTTGAATAACATTTTGGGACATGCTCATACCACTACCCCATCTCGAACCCCACCAGGAATTATACCCATACCACCAGCTGGCCCGATTTTCCTTGATACTATGCGGCTGGCCGATCTTCTGGTCTAATTCTTTGGCCAGGGCTTTAAGAGACCTGGATATTTCAGTCATTTGTTGAACTATGTTGGCCATGGCCATCCTTGGTTCCATCAACTGAAGATAGTCAACAATTATTAAACCTAG
>DAOWBV010000020.1 GCA_030633885.1 Planctomycetota bacterium | reverse complement strand
CCAAAATTTAATAATGAATCTGCACGAATATCAAGCCAAACAATTGCTGTCCCTTTACGGTGTTAAGACTCCAAAAGGTGAAGTGGCTGATAGCGGTCAAAATGCGGCTGAAGTATTCAGCCGATTAAACATTTCGCAGGGGGCCGTTAAGGCCCAGGTTCACACCGGCGGCCGGGGCAAGGCCGGCGGTATTAAAACCGTTACTTCAGCAGCTCAAGCCGAAAAAGCTACCGCGATGTTGATTGGCCAAACATTGGTTACCCATCAAAGTGGCCCGCAGGGTAAACCAATAAAAAAAATCCTTCTGGAAGAATCTTTAGCGGTCGATCGGGAATTATACCTGGGACTGGTGATCGATCGAAAAAACGCCTGCCCGGTGATGATGGCTTCGACTGAAGGCGGAATGGAGATCGAAGAGCTGGCCCGGACTTCACCGGAGAAGATCATTAAAGTGCTGATCGATTCGCAGACGGGTTTAACCGGGGACCAAGCAAAAAAACTGGTCGGTGCTTTGAAATTAAATAAACTGGAAAAACAGGCGGTAGATATTTTTATTAATTTAGCGCGTTTATTCATTGAAAACGATTGCAGTCTGGCCGAAATAAATCCGCTGGTGATAACGAAAAGCGGCGAACTGGTCGCGCTGGATGCTAAGATAAATCTTGATGACCGCGGTCTTTTCCGGCACAAGGATCTGTCCGCCTGGCGTGATATCAGTCAGGAAGATCAATTAGAAGCCGAGGCCGCCCAGTTTGGATTAAGTTACGTTGGCCTGGACGGAAATATTGGTTGTATGGTCAATGGGGCCGGGCTGGCCATGTCAACCATGGATTTGATAAAATTACATGGCGGTCAACCGGCGAATTTCCTGGATGTGGGCGGCGGGGCCAGTGTCGAACAGGTGACCGGGGCTTTTAAATTGTTGCTGGCCAATAAAAATGTGCGAGCGATCCTGGTCAATATCTTCGGCGGTATTATGAAATGCGATGTGATTGCCGAAGGGATCACCACCGCTGTCAAACAAGTTGGCCTTAACTTACCCTTGGTGGTCCGGTTGGAAGGGACTAATGTTGATTTGGGTAAAGATATCCTGAAAAAATCCGGTCTGAATATTATCGCGGCTGGGACTATGAACGAAGCCGCGAAAAAAGTCGTGGAGCTTCTTAAACAAAAATGAGTATTTTAGTCGATAAAAACACAAAATTGATGGTCCAGGGGATCACCGGCTCGGCCGGTAGTTTTCATGCCAGGCAGATGCTGGATTACCGGACTCCGATCGTCGCCGGCGTGACCCCGAAAAAGGGCGGCCAGAAATTCGAAAACAAGGTGCCGATCTTTAATACCGTGTCCGAAGCGGTCAAAAAAACTGGGGTTAATACCAGCGTGGTTTTTGTCCCGGCTCCGTTCGCGGCTGACGCCCTGATTGAAGCGGCTGAAGCCGGGTTGAAGTTGGTTGTTTGCATTACCGAAGGGATTCCGACCCTGGATATGGTCAAGGTTTATAAGTTTTATAAAAAGAAAAAAGTGCGGTTGATCGGTCCTAATTGTCCCGGGTTAACCACGCCGGATGAGGCGAAAGTCGGTATCATGCCAGGCTACATCCATAAAAGGGGACCGGTCGGCGTGATATCCCGCAGTGGGACCCTGACTTACGAAGCGGTCTGGCAGTTGACCAACCACGGGTTGGGCCAATCGACCTGCGTGGGGATCGGCGGAGATTCTATTATCGGTACTTCTTTTATTGATGTTTTATCAATGTTTCAGTTGGATGACGAGACTGAAACGATCGTTTTGATCGGGGAGATTGGCGGGACGATGGAGGAAGAAGCGGCCGACTATATAAAAAATAACGTGACTAAGCCGGTGATCAGTTTTATTGCCGGTCAAACGGCTCCTAAAGGAAAGCGAATGGGTCATGCCGGGGCGATCATTTCCGGCGGGCAGGGGACGGCTCAGGAGAAGATTGCTAAATTGAAATCTTGCGGCATTACCGTTGTCCCTAACCCGGCTGAGATCGGTAAAACGGTTAAGGAATTGATGAAAGCAAAGGCATGAAAGAGTCCGGCCTGAAGAAAATAATTGCCCGGGCACTGGCGGAAGACATTGGGGCCGGCGATATCACCACCCGAACACTCATTCCCTCAGACCAAAAAGTAACCGCGTTTATTATAGCCAAACAAACCGGTGTTATTGCCGGTTTGCCTTTGGTCAGGCTTATTTATCGTCAACTGGATAAAAAAGTTCGGGTTAAGTATTTGGCCCGGGAAGGGGCACGGGTAAAAAGAGGGCGTCGGATCGTCCGGCTTGTCGGTCCAGCCAGATCAATTTTGACCGGGGAAAGGGTCGTCCTTAATTTTTTGCAGCGTCTTTCCGGGGTCGCTACCCTGACGGATAAATTCGTTTCCCGGATAAAAAAATATGGTGTTAAGATACTGGATACCCGCAAGACTGTGCCCGGATGGCGTTTATTAGATAAGTATGCGGTCAAGGCCGGTGGCGGAATAAATCATCGAATGGGATTAGCTGACGCGGTCCTGATAAAAAATAATCATCTGGCAATTTTGAATGGTATTTGCCGTTGTGGTAGTGACCCGATCACCTGCGCGTTAAGAAAAACAGATAAGTTGCGTCGTCGCCGTCGGATTGAGATCGAAGTCCGGACATTATCCGAATTTAAAAGGGCGCTTAACTTGAAGCCGGATATTGTGATGCTGGATAATATGAACGTAAAAAATATTCGCCGGGCGGTATTATTATGTAAGAAAACCAGATCGCCGCGGTCGCGGTTGGAAGTTTCCGGTGGGGTAACGCTGTCTAACGTAGCCCGGATCGCCCGGACGGGAGTAGATTATATTTCCGTTGGGGCTTTGACTCATTCGGCCCCGGCCCTGGATATTTCGTTAAAGATTTAGCATGTCAGAAAACAAGTTCAGTAATTTAGGCACGAAGATCATCGGGCAAACGGTTCATTCCTTTAAAAAAGTTACTTCTACTAACGACCTGGCTTGGCTGGAAATATCCCGGGGCGCTGATGAGGGCACGGTCATTCTGGCGGATGAGCAGCTAAAGGGGCGGGGTCGTTTCGGGCGCCAATGGTTTGCTCCGGCTGGCGGGGGAATCTGGTGTTCGGTTATCCTGAAACCTGACCTGCCGATCGAAAAATCAGGCGTGGTCATGGTCGTCGGCGCGATCGCGGTCTGTGAATTACTCCAAGAAAAAAAAGGGCTGCCTGCCTTGATCCGTTGGCCTAATGATGTGATGATCGATGGAAAAAAAATATCCGGGGTGATCGTGGAAACAAAGTACATCGGCCGACAACCGGAAATGATGGTCCTGGGGATCGGGTTGAACGTGAACCTGAAGTTATCGGAGATTCCGGCGGAATTAAAAAAAGAGGTGACCTCGCTGGTCATCGAGACGAAAAACGAGGTCGAGTCGGAATCGTTGGTCCGTGATTTTTTAGGCTGTCTCGATAACTGGTATCAGAAAATAAAAGAGAAAGATTTCGAATCGATTACCCGGACTTGGCGGAAAATGTGCGCCCTGACCGGAAAAAAAGTGCTTTTTCAGAGTAAAGGCGAAAAATTCGAGGGGGAAGTGGTTGATCTTGACCCCTGCGCAGGGATATCCATCCGCCTGGAAAACAACGACGTCAGATTATTCCGGGGCGAATACGTTGATTGGATCCGGGTAAAGTAAACTTTTTTATTCCTTTTTACGCTTACCCTGCAAACTGACTTCCACGATTACCGGATAATGATCTGAGCCAATACCCGACCCAACCATCCTACTTTTGACTGCTATTTCCGGACTAACCAGGCAATGGTCGATGGGGATGAAGAGAACCGGTAACATGCTTGGCCAGGACGGTTGCAGGCCGAAACCTTGCCGGGAATCCTTCAACCCGGTTTGCTTAATCAGGGTCTTAAAGTAAGGTGACCACTGCGTCATATTCAGGTCGCCGATTACGATGACCGCGTTTTTTGTTTGGTTGACAGTCGTTGTCAGGGACTCAAGCTGTTTGTTACGTTCATCGAAATAATTTTTGCTTACGGGGGGTAGAGCGTGCAGACCGAATAAAGTGATCGGTTGTTCATTGAGATAAAAGGTTGTTTTTAAGGCGGGGACCCGGGCCGAACCGAGATAAAGTTTGTTGAATTCCCTTAAAGGAATTCGACTGTAGATGCCAATGCCGAAGTTATCGATCCGGGGAAATTTTCTGGAGAAGATAAAATCTTTTTCTAAATAATTTAATTCGCGCACCCAGCGATCGTTTATTTCTGATAGTATCAGAATGTCAGGTTTGTGGCGTTCAATCAATTCATTAAGCGCGGTGACGTTAGTGTTCGCCGTAAAAACATTAGCGTAAATTATTTTGACGGAATCATCAAGAGGTGAGAGGTTGACTTTGGTGGCTGGTAAGTAGAGGGGAATGATCAGGGCAAAGTTGATCAGGGTAAAACAGCCGGCGATCAGGGCGATAACATTTTTTCGGAGTAGCAAGGCGGGGATGAGGATGAGAATCTGGACAGTAAAATACTGGACCCGGAAGTGAGCGGTCAGATCAAATATCCACCATGTTTTTCCCAGCCAGCCGGTTAAGCTTAATATCCCGCTGCCAATGATAATTGCCAGCAGAAATTTCCACCAGGGTATTTGCAACAGCAATATTTTTTTTAGCATAAGAAGGTTATTGTATAATATTTTCCGCAGAGTTCAATGAACTTTTGATTTTTTATGAATATCCTTGATTTTATCAGGAAATTAATATAGAATTTTTGGGTAAATTACTCTATTAGGGCGGGGCGGTTAGCTCAGCTGGTTAGAGCGCTTGGATCACACCCAAGAGGCCAGGGGTTCGAATCCCTTACCGCCCATTTGGAGTAATTTAATAACCTGATTAGGGCGGTTAGCTCAGCTGGTTAGAGCACTTGCTCGACACGCAAGGGGTCACAGGTTCGAATCCTGTACCGCCCATTTTTAAAGGTTTCTTGACAACTTAACGTGGGGACGTGGCGTAACGGGAACGCGCCTGGTTCGCATCCAGGAGATTGTGGGTTCGAATCCCATCGTCTCCACCATAAATTTACTTTGCAGTCAGCATTTCTAACGGGGCCGAGATTAGAGGAGAGATGATTTGCCGACAAAAGTCATTAAGTTAAAATATAAAGATGACGATCAGAGGCAACTTGAATTTCCGGCGCGCTCCTTGGCTAAAGACGGCCTGATCATTTTTCCGACCGAAACAGTTTACGGCATTGGGGTTAACGCCGATAATCCTTCCGCGGTTGACCGGTTGATCAAACTCAAGAAAAGTCCGGCAGACCGACCGCTCACCGTTCATCTCAGCAGTCAGAATAATATTCATCAATATGTGAATCGGATCCCCAAATTAGCCCATCGCTTGATCCGTTATTTTTGGCCGGGTCCTTTGACTCTCGTTCTGCGCCGGCCGGATAAAAGTTGGGTCGGGTTACGTTTGCCGGATGACCTGATCGCCCGCGATCTGATTAGGTTGGCTCAGGTGTCGGTGGTGGCTTCCAGTGCCAATCTGGCCGGCAGTCCGCCGGCTTTCAGATCGAAAGAGATTATTAATGTTTTCAAAGATCGGGTAGATTATATTATTGATGCCGGCCCGACTAAGTACCAACAGGAATCAACTGTTGTTCAAATCGATGAAGACAGTCGGTATCAAGTATTAAGGTCCGGAGTGATCGATCCGGCGGAAATAAAAAAATTAAATTACCAGTTGATCGTTTTTATCTGTACCGGTAATACCTGCCGCAGTCCGATGGCGGTTGGTCTTTTTAAAAAAATGCTGGCCGGGAAACTTAAGGTTACCGAAAGCCAGCTGGCTGGTCAAGGGTATGAGGTGAGCTCCGCCGGGACGGCCGCGATCTCGGATGCGCCGGCCACGACACACGCGATCGAGGTGGCCCAACAATTCGGGGCTGATATTTCTGATCATCGCTCTCAGCCGGTGACCGTGGCAGTGTTAGAGGAAGCGGATCAGGTTTACGTGATGGCCAAAGATCATCTGGCTACCTTGAGGGAATGGGTCCCTCGTCTGGCCGATAAGATTCGGTTATTGGACCCGGAAGGCGAAGACGTGGTTGATCCGATCGGCGGGACGATGTCGACTTATCATCAAAGCGCGTTAAGAATAAAAATTGGGTTGGAACATCTATTGGAAAAATTAGAGTTAAAATCATGACGGAGGAAATATGAAAATAGCCATCGGTTCCGACCACGCCGGTTGGAAAGCCAAAGAAGAAGTTAAGAGTTTACTTCAGCAATTAAAACATACGATAGAAGATTTCGGGACTAACAATGAAGATTCCGTTGACTATCCGGATTACGCTTTGAAAGTGGCTCGGGCGGTGACGGCCGGGAAATTCGAACGGGGTATTCTGATCTGCGGAACCGGCTTGGGTATGTGTTTAACGGCTAATAAAGTCAAAGGGATTCGGGCGGTCGCCTGCCACGATGAGTTTACCGCCGAAATGTCTCGTTTGCATAATGATGCCAATATTCTTTGCTTTGGGGCGCGGGTATTGGGGGCGGAACAGATAGAGGCAATCGTTAAAATTTGGTTAAACACCGCTTTCGAAGGCGGTCGGCACCAACGGCGTTTGGATAAAATCAGTGATTCGGAAAAGTAAAAAACCTTTTTTCCCCTACATCCAATCCATTAATTTATGTACCTGGGGGATGATGCGGACATCGGTTAGTTCCTGTCGAAAAAGTCGTTGGATTTCCAGAAGACTTGTTAGCGATGGATAAGAAAAATCTTTCGACCGGTGTTTTTTTACAGGGGTTAATGGTTGCAGAACCAGCGGGATATTTTTATCAATTCGGGCAATAATCTTTCTGGCTCGAGTTAATTCTTCAGTTTTTTCACGGCCAGTAACCACTATTTTCGTGTAGACATCTTTCGTTTTCGCCAGGCCCAGAAATTCTTCAGTCTGTTTCCAGTCGACTGCTTTGCCGACAGCTGAGGGTATTTTTATATCCATGGAGATAATATCCAGCATCCCGATGACTTTTTTCAGCTGTTGGGGTAGGGTGCCGTTAGTTTCCAGGAAAAATCTGAGTTTTTTTTCTTTCAGCGTCGGCAGGAAATTCTTGAAGAATCCGGCATGAACCAGAGGTTCGCCACCAGTCAAAGCGACGGAATGTATTTGCGGAAAAGCGTTGGTCAAATTTATTACTTCTCGAGTCAGGTCTTCGATCTTGACCGGGTTGGTGATTAGCTTAAAGTTACGTTTAAAAGGGACGTTTTCCACCCGAGTCATCGGGTGGGGAACCAACGCTTCCGGCGTATCGCAGTACTGACATTTCAGGTTACAGCCGCTGAAGCGGACAAATAACTGCGGGCTGCCGATATAAATGCCTTCGCCCTGGATAGAAGTAAAAATGGCTTCCAGGTGGGCGGCGTCTAAAGCGGATTGATTATCTGCTACCATAATTTTATTTCGGTAAATTCAGGGCTTTTATCAAGCCTTTTACCTTATCGAATGTTTCCTGGTATTCGCTGGCCGGGTCAGAATCAGCTACGATTCCGCCGCCGGCCTGGAAGTAAGTGCCTCGTTTATTTTTCAGGAAGATCCTGATGGCGATCGAAAGATCAAGTGACTCGTCAAATCCCAGGTATCCGATCGTACCGGTATAGACATTTCTTTGGGTTGGTTCAAACTCATCAATAATTTCCATGGCCCGAATTTTTGGCGCGCCGGTGATCGAGCCGCCCGGAAAAGTGGCTTTAATCAGATCGACCAGGTCATAACGCGGGTGGAGTTTTCCTTCCACCGTGGCCACCAGGTGAAAAACGCTGGGGTAGGTTTCGATGGTTTTCGGCTCCGTTACCCGGACGGTTCCGTAGCGCGAGACCCGGCCCAGGTCGTTTCGTTCCAGATCCACGATCATGGCCAGTTCCGCGTTATCTTTGAGGCTCCGGCGCAGTTCACTTTTTAACCGGCGGTCCCGGGCGGGGTCATGTCCCCGGGGGCGGGTGCCTTTGATTGGCCGGGTTTCGATCCGGCGGTTTTTTACCCGGAGGAATCGTTCCGGGGAAGAGCTGATCACGTACTGGTTTCGTCCGGGCTGGAGAAAAGCGGCGAATGGGGCCGGGTTGATTCGGTTCAAACGCTGAAATAAGTCCCGGGGCGAAAGATTAGATTTGATCATGAAACGCTGTGATAAATTCACCTGATAAATATCACCGGCAAAAATATATTTTTTTGCCTGCCGGATGGTTTTTAGATAATTATTTCTGGTAAAATTAGAAGCTAGTTCGGGCAACCGAACGGTTTTGTCGCGCCAGATTCTGTTTCCCCGGCCCGATTCCTGTTCCGGCTGGCCAGGGGTTCCGGTCACCGGACGATTCTTGAAGAGTCGGGTAAAATATTCACGGCTCGACCTGATCTTACTTTTGTTTGGTCCGAGTTGGATCAGCCAGGTTTTATTTTGGTGATGGTCAAAAGCCAGTATCCGGTCATAAAAAGCAAAAAACAGATCCGGAAATTTCAGGTCGTCCCGGGCGGTCCGCGGTAACTTTTCCAGACAGTGGCCCAGGTCGTAACCGAGGTAACCGACACCGCCGCCGATAAAAGGGACCGGGTATGATCCGGGCGTCACCCGATAGGCCGCCAGAATATTTTTTAATTCGCGGAACGGATGGCCCTGATAGGAGTATTTTCGTCCGTTTTTTTGCAGGTCGATTCGCCGACCTTTACTTTTTAAGACGCAAAAAGGGTCGGCGCCCAGAAAAGAATATCGGCCGAAGCGCGTCTGACGCAGGCTGCTTTTCAGGAAAAAAGGATAGTGACGGGTTTGTAAGTAATCGAATATCAAATCGGCCGGCTGGCCGGTTTTTACTTCCTCAAAGTAGGCTCGCAGTTTTTTTCCCATTGAATTGTTGGGTTTATACCCGGGCGATAAAAATAAGATAAAACCAGTTGATCAGAATCGTTAGGACGATAAACAGGACCAGTATTTTTCGTTCGGAATTGCCGAACTCGATTTTCAGGCGACGGTGATTAAAAACCCGACCGGCCAGGGTTATAATCCCCCAGTTGATCAGCAGAACAGTGACCAGGAAAATAATCGGATTCATCTTCAGGGATTCAAGAAATTTCAGGTGTCCCAGATAATGGATCGAGCGGGTGGCGTCGCAGGTTGGACAGGGGATATGGGTTATTTTTTTGAAAACGCATTTCAGGATCGGTAAATGTTCAGCTTGAAAGAACTGGATCGTCCATTGATATAACCAAACACCGGCAATGATAGCCAGGGCAATGCTGGCATAGATCACACCCAAGCCCAAGGTGGGCTGGTCCGGCTTCACCAGATATATTTTCATGGTTTACAATTAATAAAAAGATAAGATTATTTGTAAAACTTTTATACCATAATTTCTAACGGGGTCAATAAATTTTCTTGTGATTTAAGATAGTTTTTGGTATACAGGAAGAATTAAATTTTATCTGTCAGGGAGTAAAATTATTTATGGTGGTTACTTTCAGATGTGTTTGCCGGAAAAAACTTCAGGTTCGCAGTGAGCTGGTTAGTAAAAAAGTCAAATGTCCGCACTGCCAAAAAGTGATGGTAGTACCCCGGCCCAAGGATACGACTTCCCGTCCGTCGCCGACGGAGCCGAAATTAGACCTGTTACCGATTGAAGGAGAAGAGAGTATTCAGTCGGAAAAACAGACCAAGCAGTGTCCCCAGTGCGGGGCTCCTTTGTATAAAGGTGATGTCGTCTGCACGGCCTGCGGCCAGGGCCTCAGTCTGGATGTCCCGTCCGAAGAAAAATGGCCTTTTTATAAACAGCCTATTTTCCGGCTAGCGATTGGAATCGTTTCTTTGCTGGCCATTTTCCTGGTGGTTTATTTTAATTTTTTCGCGGGTAATGGGACGGAAGAAAAAGACCTGGTTGAACAGCCCAGCCAAGAAGAACTTTTAGAGAACGCGGTCAAAACCGGCAGTCTGGCTGATCCGGATAATTATATCGGCCAGTTAAACCAGACCGGTTCTTCAGCTTTGCCGTTACTGATAAAATACGCTGATAGCACGAATAAAAAAACGCGGGTTAAAGCTTTGTACGGGATCAACGTCTTAAGCTATTTCGGTATTTATGACCAGGCGGTATATGCGGTCCTGGATAAAAATGTTCGGCATTCGGATATCGAAGTTCGGCGGTTAACCTTGCAGGCTCTGTATTTTATGTCGGCTGGGCGAACGATTAATGATAAATTTATTGATGAGGCCGGGGTCTTCAGGAAACATCAGGAGAATTTCAATTGGAATGAAGATGTTCAGCCGTTGGGCCAGGCTCGGATTTCGCTTTTACGGTTCAGCGGTGATCGGAATGACCTGATCAAAATGAAAGCTGATATCTGTCTGGTTTTATTGGGGGACACGACGAAACTGGCCCGGTTATTTAAATTCCTTAAAAATCCCGATGAATCGGTGCGAAAGCAAACTCGAGAATTTATTTTCTATGCCACCGGCCGGAAATTCGAGAAATACGATCAGAGTTTAGCCTGGTGGGAAAAAGCGAGGTTTCTAACTCCGGTTGATTGGTATATTTCCGCGCTCAAAGAATTAAAAGATCCGGAGCGGTTGCAGGTGATTGACAGATTGATCGAAACGACCGGTCAGGATTTTTGCTATGATTCAAAAGACAGTGAGGACAAAAAGCAATCGGTTATCAAACAATGGCAAAAATGGTCGTCCGGTAAAAAATAAGTCAGTTCGTTTTAACCCCGTCAGTGATAAGTTCATATCTGAATCAGCTCGTATTCTTGCAAACCCAATCCTATTTTTTCGCCGTGAGTGATCTGGACCAACGGATCGATTTCCGGATAATGTGTTTTGAAAATGTTTTCACCAGCCTGTTGGTTGATCAGTTCAAGAGTCGCCCGATCAAGCGCGATTGGGTCCCGGGAAGCCAGGATGCCGATATCCGGGACCATTGAAGGCGATGGTTTGCCCATGCAGTCACAGTCTTTGGTAATCTTCAGAGCGAAATTTAAAAAGCAGGATTTTTTGTTTTTCAGGATTGCCCGGCAGTATTCCGCTATTTTCTTTTGAACATTACTGGACGATTCATCCCAGGAGACCTTAACCGATTTATGGGGACAGACAGCCAGGCATTCACCGCAGCCATAACAGGTTTTCGGGTTGATAACGGCTTTTTCATTTTTTATTTGGATCGCGTCCGCCGGGCACCATTCCCGGCAGGTTCCGCAGCCGATACATTCATCCAGGATTTCCGGTAAGAGTCCGGAATGCTGGGCTAATTTTCCGCCTCGGCCGGCCAGGCCCATACCGATATTTTTTAAAGTACCAGCGAAACCGGTTAACAAATGACCGGTGGCGTGAGTTAATCCAATAATGACTTGAGCGGTCCGGGCCACGCCGGATAAATGGGCCCGGGAAATTATCCCTTTTTCCGTCTCGACCGAAATTTGGTTCTCACCCCTCAACCCGTCACCGATCACTACCGGGATACCAAGATTACGTAAAGAAAAACCGTGTTCCGAGGCCAGTTGGAGATGGTCGACCGCGTTGGAACGGTCACCGGTATAAAGAGTATTGGTATCGGTCAGGAACGGTTTTCCGCCCGCTTGTTTGATGAAGGAGATCTGTTTTTTCAGTGTATCGGGGTGGATATAGCCCGGTCCACCTTTTTCCCCGAAATGGATTTTCAGGGCAACCAGGTCGTCTTTTTTGATCAGTTCTTTCAGTCCGACCCGGATTGAAAGTTCTTTGACTTTGCCGGCCAAAGAGCTGGGTGACTCATCTTTTCCGGTTCGACTCAAATAAACTTTTGCTTTCATAACAGGAATTTATTTCCTTTTATTTTTTTCAGCGATTAATTTACTTGCCCGGAACAAAGCTTCAAAAGAAGTGCCGGCGTCTGTCCACCAGCCTTCCATGGTTTCATGAGTCAACGTTTTTTCTTTGAGGTAAGCGTTGTTAACATCGGTAATCTCCAGTTCACCCCGACCCGAAGGTTTCAGTGTTTTAATAATATCAAAAACATGGTGATCGTACATATAGATACCGGTCACGGCGTAGTTTGATTTCGGTTTTTTTGGTTTCTCTTCAATGTTGACTATTTTCCCGTCTTTTATCTCCGGTACACCGAATCGTTCCGGGTCCGGGACTTCTTTTAGAATGATCTTGGCCCCTTTCGGCTGTGTTTCGAATGACCGGACGAACTTTTTAATATCCTTTTCGATCAGGTTATCGCCCAAAATAATGACGACTTTATCCGAACCGACAAAATCTTTCGCCAGGGACAGCGCCGCGGCGATACCGCCTTCGCCCGTCTGGTAAGCGTAACTAATTTCTTCCAAACCGAAGTCTTCGCCGTTGCCCAATAATTTTTTGAAATCATCGGCATTGTTGCCGCCGGTCACAACCATAACGCTTTTGATACCGGCCGCGGCCAGCGTCTGGATCGGATAATAGACCATGGGTTGATTGTAGATCGGCAGGAGATGTTTATTGGTTACTTTGGTTAGCGGAAGCAACCGTGTGCCCAGCCCGCCGGCTAAAACGATGCCTTTCATGATAAATTTCACTCCAAAATTTATGGTACTGTTTTAATATGGACTTGACGGCTGCGCGGGCCGTCGAATTCGCAGAAATAAATTCCCTGCCAAGTGCCGAGGACTAATTGGCCGTTTTCGACAATTAATAGTTGCGAGCAACCGGTCAGGGTCGATTTAATATGACCGGCGGAATTACCTTCCGAGTGCGTGTAATTATCGTGCAAAGGAATAACTTTATTCAGTTCGTTTAAAATATCCGATTGGACACTCGGGTCCGCGTTTTCATTGATCGTGACGGCGGCCGTGGTGTGGGGGACGAACACACAGACTAACCCGTCTTTCAGACCGCTTTTTTTTATGGCTGACCGGACTTCACCAGTAATATCGATTAATTCAGTTTGCTTTTTGGTTTTGACCGAAAAAGTTATCATGGTTACTTTATTTTGCCTTCGGTCGGACTGCTGGGGCTGGCTTCGAAATATTTTTTCGGGATCCGGCCGGAAAGATAGGCCAGTCGGCCGGCATCGCAGGCCATTTTCATGGCCCGGGCCATCTGGACCGGTTCTTTAGCCAAAGCAATCCCGGTATTTAAGAGAACCCCGTCCGCGCCCAATTCCATGGCCACGGCGATATCGGAAGCCGTACCCACACCGGCATCAACAATTATCGGGACTTTTAACCGGTCGATTAAGACCTGGATGTTATGTGGATTCATGATTCCTAAACCTGAGCCGATCGGCGCGCCGAGTGGCATGACGCAGGCGGCGCCGGCATCTTCCAGTCGGAGCGCGGTGATCAGGTCGTCAGACGTATAAGGTAAAACAGTGAATCCTTCCTTGACCAATATTTTTGTCGCCTCGATCAGGGCCGAGAGGTCAGGGTACAAAGTTTTCTGGTCACCGATCACTTCCAGTTTGACCATATCGGACAATCCGACTTCCCGGCCCAGCCGGGCGGTCCGAATCGCTTCCTCGGTCGTAAAGCAAGCGGCCGTGTTAGGCAGGATCTGGTATTTTTTGCGGTCAATATGATCCAGTAAAGATTCTTTAGATTTATCAGTTAAGTTGACCCGGCGCACGGCCACGGTAACGCAATCCGTCTCGGAGGCTTCCAGGGCTTGGGTCATCTGCTTGAAAGTCGCGTATTTTCCCGTGCCGACGAACATGCGCGACTTGAACTCGTATTTCCCGATCTTTAAATTTCCATCTTTATTCATGATTTATTACTTATAATTGAACCTTACCCTCCACCGACGAATGAAATTATTTCTATTTTATCACCGGCTTTAATGATTTTATTTTCATATTCCGTTTTGGGGACAATGGTCAGGTTCAACTCCACCGCCACCTGTTCAGTTTTGATTCCCAAAGCGGCCAATAATTTTTTTACACTGATATTTTCGGCGATTTCTTTTTTTTCGCCGTTTAAAATTACTTCCATTTTATTAGGGTAATTTTTCCGGGACGATTTCCAGGAAATGTTCGGCGGCTTCATTCAGCTTGGCGGTGTCTTTTCCCCCGGCCTGGGCCATATTTTTTCGTCCGCCACCGCTACCGCCGACTATTTTGGCCGTTTCTTTCAATAAGCTGATGGAATCAAATTCATCACGGATCAAACTGTCACTCATCGTGACGATCAAATTAGCTTTTTTTTTGGTGATAGAGGCCAATAAGGCGATGGTTGGTTCCGGTGACTCACGGAGTTTGTCCGCGATCAATCGAAGATTCCCCATATCCTGATTTTCCAGGATTTCCGCGATGATCTTCACGTTTTTGACTGGCTTGGTCCGGTCCAGCAGGGCTTGGGCGATTTCCTTATTGTTTTCCTTGGTTTGTTTCAACTTAACCTGCTGAGCGGCTCTGAGTTCATTCTGCATTTCTTTTATTTTTTCGGTTAACCGGTTCGGCGCCGTGTTCAGTAAGGCCATGATCTGTTCGAGTTGCTCTTCCGTTTCCCGGTTCTTTTTCAGGACGGCGGTTCCGGTTAGGGCTTCGATCCGGCGGACTCCGGCGGCGATCGAGTGCTCGCTGATTATCTTGAATTGGCCGACCTGCGCGGTATTTTTCAGGTGAATCCCGCCGCAAAATTCCCGGCTGTAATCACCGATCTTGACAACCCGGACAATATCGCCGTATTTTTCGCCGAAAAAGGACAGGGCGCCTGATTTCTTGGCTTCAGCGATCGGCGATTCAGAGGCCGAAACTTTGGTGTTTTCCATGATACGTTGATTAACGTTATCTTCCACATAAGCCAGTTCTTCCTTACTCGGCACCGAAAAATGGGTATAGTCAAACCGTAATCGATCAGGGGCGACTAAAGAACCTGACTGCTTGACATGTTCGCCCAGTATTTTCCGCAGGGCGTTCTGGAGTAAGTGGGTGCCGGTATGGTTCCGGGCGATGGCCAGCCGGCGTTCTTCGTTGACCTGAGCTTTGAGTGTAACCCCGGTTTGCAAAACGCCTTTTTTGACCTTCCCGATATGTAAAATATAATTTTCCATTTGCCGGGTATCGTTGATTTTTACTTCCACGTCCGGTCCCTTGAATAGTCCGGTATCACCGACCTGGCCGCCGCTGGCCGCGTAAAAAGGTGTTTTTTCCGTGACGACCGTGACTTCGTTGTTAGCCGGGGCTTCGGTGACCAGTTTACCATCCATCAGGATCGCCTCAATCTTCACTCTCGCTTCCAATTTATCCTGGCCGACAAACTCGGTTTTTTTCAGGATCTTTTTTATTTCATTCAACGGAGTATCGGCAAAGATATCCTGGGTTATTTTCGACGCCTGGCGGGCGCGGTCCCTTTGTTCTGTCATCGCTTGCTCATAGGCTAGCATGTCAAGCTTATAACCTTTTTCGGACAAGATAGATTCGGTCAGGTCTACCGGGAAGCCGTAAGTATCATGTAATTTAAAAGCCGCCTCGCCCGGAAAGACTTTTTCTTTTTTATCTGTTATTTCTGACAGCGTTTTTTCCAGCAGGTTCATGCCTTGTTCGACAGTTTCCAGGAATTTACTTTCTTCCGCTTTAATGATGCGGGTGATATCGGCCTGTTTATCTTTCAGGTCCGGGTACCCGTGTTTCATGGTTTGGATAATGGTTGGGACCAGCCGGTGCAGGAACGGTTTTTTTAGTCCCAGGGTCATTCCGTCGCGGGCGGCTCGTCTTAACAGGCGGCGTTCAACATAACCGCGGCCTTCATTGGATGGCAGAACTCCGTCGCTGATCATGAAGACCAGCGCCCGACTGTGATCAGCGATCCGTTTGATCCGGGTGCCTTCTTCCGTCTGCGGTTGGTAATCTATTTTTGTTATCTCGGAAATATGTTTGATCAGCGGTTTGAAAATATCCGTTTCCAGTGTGGCCGAAACATTTTGCAGGATCATGGCTACCCGTTCCAGACCCAGTCCGGTATCGATACTTTTCTGGGTCAGCGGTGCCAGGGTGCCGTCTTCCTGCCGGTCAAATTGGATAAAGACCAGGTTCCAGACTTCGATAAAGCGGTTGCAATCGCAATCAACCGAGCAGGTATCCAAACCGCAGCCGTATTCTTCTCCGCGGTCGAAAAATATTTCCGAGCAGGGCCCGCAAGGCCCGTTCGGACCTTCACTCGGCGCGTTGGCAGGCCAGAAATTACTGTTCTCTCCGAATTTAAATATCTTTTCCGGTGCCAGGCCGACAGTTTTCTGCCAGATATCAGTTGCTTCCTGGTCATCTTGGTAGACGGTGACCGAAAGTTTTTCCGCCGGCAATTTTAATTTTTCCAGTAAAAATTCCCAGCTCCAGCTGATCGCCTCTTTTTTAAAATAATCGCCGAAAGAAAAATTACCCATCATTTCGAAAAAAGTATGGTGGGCGACAGTCCGGCCGACTTTTTCGATATCCACGGTGCGGAGGCACTTCTGGGTGGTGGTGATCCGACGCGCCGGCGGCTTGACCCGGCCGAGAAAGTAATCCTTGAACTGGTTCATGCCGGCCCCGGTAAAAAGTAAAGAGGGGTCGTTTTGGGGGACCAGAGACGCACTCGGTTTGATCAGGTGCTTCTTGCTTTTAAAAAATTCCAGATATTTACTGCGTAAGGCATCGACTTTCATACGATATTTCCGGTATCCCGCTTAGGTAGACTTAGGACTGTCGGTTTTCTGATTTTCCCTGATTGGCGCTTCTGCCAGCGGCATCCCGTGGGCTTTTTTAATTTCTTTTGCCAAGGCGTTGGCGGTTTTCCGGTTCGCTTCCAAGAATTCCCGGGCTCTTTCCCGGCCCTGGCCGAGTTTTTGCTCCTGATAGCTGAGCCAGGTACCGCTTTTTTCGATAATACCCAGGTTAGTACCGAGATCGATCAAATCACCGTTCAGGGAAATACCGGACTTGTGCATGATATCGAACTCGGCTTTTTTGAAGGGCGGAGCGACTTTATTTTTAACCACGTTCGTCCGGGCCCGGCTGCCGATGATCTGATCGCCGTCTTTGATCTGGCCGATCCGGCGGATATCGATCCGGGTGGAGGCGTAAAACTTGAGGGCCCGGCCGCCGGGAGTGGTTTCCGGGTTACCGAAGAAAACACCGATCTTGATGCGGATCTGGTTGGTAAAAATAACACAGGTCTGTGATTTACTGATGGCAGCGGTTAATTTTCTCAAGGCCTGGGACATTAATCTTGCTTGCAGTCCCATGTGAGCGTCGCCCATATCGCCTTCCAGTTCAGCCCGCGGGACCAGGGCGGCAACTGAATCGATGACTATGACGTCCACGGCATTGCTTCGGACGAGGAGCTCCGTGGTTTCCAATGCCTGCTCGCCGCTGTCCGGTTGGGAAATGATCAGGTCATCCAGGTTAACGCCGATACGCTGGCTGTAAGACGGGTCTAAAGCGTGCTCCACATCGATAAAAGCCGCGTTGCCGCCTAATTTCTGGGCGTTGGCGACAATGTGGAGACAAAGAGTGGTTTTACCGGACGCTTCCGGACCGAATATTTCGACGACACGGCCGCGGGGAATACCGCGTCCGCCCAGCGCGATGTCCAGCGAGAGCGAACCGGTCGGGATCCCGGGCACCTGAGCTTTCATATCCGCGCCCAGTCGCATGATAGCGCCTTTACCGTAATTTTTTTCGATTTGACTGATTGCTTGAGAGAGTGCTTCTGTTTTTTTGGAAGCCTGTTTTTCCGGTGATTGTTTGGCTACTGATTGTTTTGCCATGGTATCCTCCCTTAAAATATTATGTTTTGTTTAATTTAAAACTTTTGACTATCTGATAGATCGAACCCTGCGGTGTCAGAGTGCTTTCAAATAAAACGATCTCCTTGATCTTCTGGGAACCGATGGTTATATTTCCCTGGTCCGCTAAATATTTTTTTAACGGCGCTGTATTTTTCGGCGATTTCACCCGGCCGATGGTAATATGAGGAGAAAAAGCGCGGTCATCTTTTTCGAAACCATGTCGGGCCAGTCCTTTTTCGAGATCCTCATGGAATCGGGCCAATTCGCCTGATTTTTCTGACGCTCCGACCCAGATCACCCGGGGCCGTTGGACCGAAGGAAAAGCGCCCAGGTTTTTTAGCTCCAACCGGCAACTCCGGTGCTTCCCGGCGGCCGTTTTTAATGTTTCTGTCAGGGCCGGGACGACCTGATCATCGACTGAACCTAAAAACCGTAAAGTCAGATGGATATTTTCCGTTTTTACCCAGCGGACAGGCAGATCGAATTTTTGTAACTCCGCCTGGATATTCGAGATGCGTTCCCGGTGAGCCTTTTCAAGCTTGACCGCAATGAATAATCGAGGCATAGTTCGTTATGTTATCATAATCTTAATGGAGGTCAAGGAAAATCAGATGCGACTTTAGTTTGACCCCCGTTGAGATTATGATATATTATAAAAATGATTACATTTATTTTAATTTTGAAAGAAGGGGTTTTATGAAAAAACATTCTGTCTCCGCTGTTTGGTTAGTGTTGATTTTGCTGGTCGTCGGTTTATGTTTCAGGCCACTGGGTGCCCGGTTGGGCGCGGAGGAAAACAATTCGGATCATCCGGCGGAAGAACCGGCGCCGAAAGTTTCCGGAGGCGATGCTCCGGCTAAGCAGGTTCTGAATAGTATGACGGTCGCCCGGAAACTGGACGTGACCACATTAACT
>DAOWBV010000216.1 GCA_030633885.1 Planctomycetota bacterium | reverse complement strand
GGTTGGCCCAAAGGCGAGTATGAAAAACATTTTATACCGATTGAAGAGATCGTTAAAACGATTAAAACCCTCGGCGATCTCCGTTTGGAGCATGCCGTCGATTCTCACGGACCGGCCCGTCTTTGCTCTCTGCCCGGCGGCGTAGGCAGCGTGGGGTTCATCGCGCCGGTTACCCGGCATTTTTGTAAGGCGTGTAATCGGCTGCGACTGACTGCCGACGGGAAACTACGAACATGCCTATTTGCCCGCGAGGAAATCGACATCAAACGGGCGATAAGATCCGGGGCATCGAACGAAACATTGTCCGAAATTATCCAGGAGGCCGTGGCAAGCAAGCCGCGAGGCCACGGGTTAAGCGATCAAAACGACGGGTGGGCAAAAGGAAGAATAATGCGTGCCATCGGAGGATAAACAATGTTATCAAAAAAATAAATTCTCTGCGCTCTCTGCATCTCGGCGGTGAGTATAAATTGCCCAACTATTATACGTAATCGTACTTATATTAGGTGTACTTAGAAAGGAGGTTGGTATGTTTGGAATCGGAGTGCCGGAATTGGCCATTATTCTAATCATTGTTCTGTTAATATTCGGAGCCGGCAAGCTACCGGAGATCGGTGCCGGTATCGGTCGCGGTATCAAGAATTTTAAAACGTCAATTGCCGAGCAGGAAGATAAACCGCAGAAGCTGGATCAGGGTAAGGCTTCATAGAAGATCTTTTGCCGATGCATACTTCAGATGGTTGATTGGTTTACTGGTTAAATGGTTTAAAATTGAATTATTATCAACATATTATAAGTTGAAATTTCGGAACGTTCAATTACTGGGCATTCGGACAATTTAACTATAATTACAACCACTTAACCAATCATCCATTTGACGAGGTCTGGACTTAGTAAAATGGAAAAACTTAAATTAAGATCAAGCCAGTGGATTGTTGATGAACATAATAATATCATCATCGGCAAAGGCAGAATGGAAATTTTGGAGAGCATCGAAAAAGCAGGATCAATGAACCAGACCGCCAAACAGATGAAAATGTCATATAAGGCGGTTTGGAGCAAAATCAAAACCACGGAGAAGAACTTAAGCGCCAAAATAGTGCATGCCGATAGAAAAGACGGCACGCGCCTAACCAGGGAAGGTAAGGAATTATTAAAAAAATACAAGCTTTTAGTAAAAGAATGTATGTCTGCTGATGATAAAATATTTAATAGCATTTTCAATAAAAGATGAATTCGAGAAGATTCGAATTCATCACGTTTTAGGTTTTAAGTGTTAGGTGTTAGATCATGGTTTTACAATTATTTACAAATACTTAAAACTTAAAACGGAGGATAAAATTGAGAGATATAATGGAAAAAAATAACCAGCAAAATCAATCTTTGAATATGATTTGGGGAGAATCACCCCCTGTTGTCTCAGTTGTCGGGCATTCCGGATCAGGAAAAACCACTTTGCTGGAAAAACTGATTTCCGGACTCAAAGATCGAGGCTATTCCGTGGGGACCATAAAACATGACGTGCACGGTTTTGAAATGGACCGGCCGGGCAAGGACAGCTGGAGGCATAAAAAGGCCGGCGCGTCTGTTACCATAATTTCTTCACCTTACCAGATCGGCATGGTCAGGGATGTCGATTACGACCACAGGCCTGAGGAACTTATGATGCTTCTACCCGATATGGACATTATTCTAACGGAAGGTTACAAAAAAGAAAGTCTACCGAAATTGGAGGTTTTCAGATCCCAGATTCACAAAGCACCGTTATTCAAGGGTGACAAAACGTTGCTGGCACTGATCAGCGACGAACCGATTGATTTGGGCGTGCCTCGATTTTCTGGCGACGACGGCCAAAGCATTGTCGATTTTCTGATAAAGCATTTTAACCTTGAAAAGGACGTTTCTTTAGCTCAAAGGAAGGCCGTTTCATGAAAATAGAAGTCTATATCGGCCAAGATCTTAACTTTTGCACCAAGTTTTTGTAACAAACTCAGTTGCAAGTGCGAGACAGAGGCTTAATGCTGGTTCCTGGATGATGGATAAAAAAGATAGTGTGAGCCGACTTCGCCATAGTATCTTGGCAACGACGGCTGAAAGAACATGGCTACGACGGCTGAAAGCAATTCCTTACTGTATCCAGTATCAGGTTTTTTAACTTATGGAAGAACTTGTAATATCACCCTATATCTTTGCGGTACTGTTTTTCACGGTGGCTCTGGTGTATTCATCGGTGGGCCTGGGGGGCGGGTCATCATATACGGCCCTAATGGCGATTACCGGCGTCAGTTATGTTGCCATTCCAACTATATCATTAACGCTGAACCTGTTTGTCACTTTCGTCGGCAGTTTTAATTTTATTCGTAAAAAACACGCCCGCATAGAGCTCATTTTACCTTTTTTTGTTTCCTCGGTTCCCATGGCTTATCTGGGTGGGTCTCTCAAACTGCCCAAAGAGGTTTTTTACTGGATTTTACTTATCAGC
>DAOWBV010000052.1 GCA_030633885.1 Planctomycetota bacterium | reverse complement strand
GGCACAGGGTGGGCGAGCCCGTGAGCGAGGTCTTCTACGCCGATGAGAAGGCGGTCCCCAAGCACGTCAAGATCAAAAAGATAGGCGAAGGCGAGAAGAAGCCGGCGAAGAAGCTGTTGAAAACCTGATGGAAAAAAAGAGTTTCGGTGCGGCCGGTGAAACGATCATCATCGAAGAATTCCTGACCGGCGAAGAAATATCGATCCTGAGCATTACCGATGGACAAACAATTGTCGTTCTCGAACCCAGCCAGGACCATAAAAGGGCCTTTGATAATGACCAGGGACCGAATACCGGCGGGATGGGCGCTTATTCACCACCGCCTTTTCTTAAACCCAAATTAATGAACCAGATCATCAGAGAAATCCTGGTTCCGACCATCCACGCGATGAAAAGAATGAATCGTCCTTACCGGGGTGTTCTCTACGCCGGGTTGATCCTGACCCCGACCGGCCCGAAAGTACTGGAATTCAACGTGCGTTTCGGTGATCCGGAAACCCAACCGCTGATGATCCGCTTAAAAAGCGACCTGGTTCCTTTACTTTTAGCCGCGACTGAAGGACGTCTGGAAAAATCCAACGTTAAAGTCGAATGGACCCCTCAGACCAGTGTTTGCGTCGTGATGGCCTCAGGAGGATACCCCGGTTCTTACCAGAAAGGTCTACCGATCAAAGGTTTGAACAATGCCAACCAAACTAAAACGGCGACGGTTTTTCACGCTGGAACAGCGCTCAAGGGTTCAGAAATTATCACCACCGGCGGACGGGTCCTGGGCATCACCGCGCTTGGTCAGGATATAAAACAGGCCCGTCAGCATGCTTATGAACTCATCAAGAAAATATCATGGGACGGGGCTTTTTACAGAAATGATATCGGAATGAAAGCGTTAAACCGGTAGGCTAAAAATCAGTTTTTAGTTCCTTGACCGCAAAGATATAACCGTCTTCCGTGCCTAAATAAACCGTTTTATCTTTATGGTTAGTTGCCCGGAAAGGAAAAGTCTTAAGGGAATAAGTTTTTTTGACCTCACCTTTTTCCGGGCTGAGGGCGTACAACGTCCGGTTATCCAACCCGAGCAGATACACCCGCTTTGACCCATCCATGAAAAACTTCTTACCTTTTTCGAATTTCCATTTTAATTCCGGGTGCGGCAATAAAATACTGACATTGCGAGCATCGCGAGCGGGTATATTTTTGATCAACAAACAGTAGAGACCATCGTTTTCAACCCGGAAATAAATATTTTTCTCGACGAAGGTCCGGTTGTTTTTCACTACCTTCTTTAAAGACATGGCCGCCCGGGAAATGATCGGGTTGCCGGTCTCAAATTTCCATTTTAATACGCCGGTGTGACGATCAATAGCGTAAAAAGCGAAATCAGTACTACCTACATAAATGGTATCATCATCGCCAATAATTAAATCGGCTTTAACTGCTTTCTCCGTGGGATAAGACCATTTCTTGTCTTCCGCTACCCCATGATAACAATAGATCAGACCATCATTAGACGCGAAATAGACACTCGGATCATGGTAAATCGGCGCGCTGGTGATCTCACCACCCGCCCCGAACCAGTTACTGGCGTAACGCTTTAAAACATCAAACTTATAAATCCGATTCCAATCGAAGGAACCCATAAAAACAGCCGTCCCCATGGCCATCGGCCGGGTCGAGGGAATAAAATCCAATTTTTCCCTCCAGAGTAATCGACCGGTCAGACGACTTAAACAATGTAATAACCGGTTGGACACAAAATAAATGATGTCCTGACTTTCCAGCACCCGGAAAGACTCTCTCAAGTTATGCAATTTATTTTTTAAGTTCCGGACCTTATCCTCGTTCCGTCCTTTTTTCAATGTCTCATCCAGTATCTGTTGACTAAGGGAATCGATCTCCTGCTTTAACCTCTGGGCCTCCTCCGGTATGCCGGTCACCACGCAGGGAATAAAATCGATCGGGGCTTCCAGGTGCAATTCCCATTGACGAAAACCGGTATCGACCTTGATGGCGTACAGCCGGTTCTTGTCAGTTTCGACATAAAGAAAATCAGCCAGTTGAGTCAGGCGGGTTATATTTTCACCCGGGGTAACGGTTTCCCAAAGAACTTCTTTAAAAGGCAGATCCTGCTCGATCTGTTTTTTGTAACGTTCAATATTCTCAACAACTTCTTTTTGGGTCGCCGGACTACGCTTATCGGGAGCTTGCGGACGAACGTAGTGCAGCCCGAAAGGATCAGATCTCGCGCAACTCAGCATCAGGCAAAGAATCATTAATCCCAAAAATATTCTATTGGACCGCATGCTACTCTCCCCGAATATAATCGGCTAGATTAATTGACTGCTTTTTCTCGTAATCACGTAAACGCTCAATTCGTTTAATATCGTCCTTAATTCGGTTAACCAACTTAAAAATATAAGGACGCCCTTTAAGACGGTCATTAAGATCTTTGAGCATCCGGTCCCAGGAACCACCGTATAACTCGTCCCGTAAAGTAATCAACATCTTTTCTTCGACTGTCATCGCTGAACAATACTTGTGATATTTCGTAATCATATTTTTTATTAACCTGCTCCTTTTAAGAGACACTGCCGCCGTCGTCCCTTATCAGGGATTTATGTAACCGACGACTTGTAATTTACAGCTATTTTTACCAATTATTCCGTTTTTGTCAAGGAAAATCAAAATTTTATTTGACTTTACTTCTTGTCTCTGCTAAAGTAATATCAATAAGGGCGACGACAGAAAAATACCGTTCCGGTTCCGCACGGGACTAACCTTCCCTTTTATGCTAAAAACAGAAGAAAAAAAAGATATTATTACCCGCCTCCGTGAAAATTTGGCCGTGATCAATGACAAAATTAAACGTTCAGCGGACCGGGCGAAACGCGACCCGGCCGAAATCAAGTTGATCGTCGTCACCAAAACCGTGGAAACACCCATTATCGAATGCCTGCAGGATATAGGAATTACTGAAGTCGGTGAAAACCGCGTCCAGTCCGCCGAACAAAAGATCCCGCGGATGTCCGGAGATCTGAACTGGCATATGATCGGCCATCTTCAGACCAACAAAGTCAAAAAAGCCCTGAAATTATTCAATTCTATCCACTCCGTGGACACGCTCCACTTGGCAGAAACAATCAACCAACAGGCCGGTAATTTGAACCAGACCGCCCGGGTGTTTATTCAGGTCAATACTAGTAAGGAAAACACAAAATACGGACTGTCACCCGAAGCGACCCTTGATTTTTATAGCCGAATAGCCGTTTTTCCCCACTTAAACATCCAGGGACTGATGACCATGGCCCCTTTCACCGATAATCCGAAAGTCATCAGACCCTGCTTTAAAAAACTACGCAAATTATTGACCATGCTCCAGGAAAAAGTATCATCTAACCAGTCAGAATTTAAATATCTTTCCATGGGTATGAGTCAGGATTTCGAACTGGCCGTTGAAGAAGGCGCCCATATTCTCAGGATCGGAACCGCCCTGTTTGAAGGAATATAAAATAAGCACCGAATTCTAAACAACAAATTACAAATAATATCCAAATACCAAATGCTAAACAAGAAGCTATCGGCTTGCATCGTCTTCGCCCGGGCAAAGGGAAACGGTAAAGCTGTCTGACAATAATATAAGTTAGGTTTGTAATTTATTTGCGATTTGGGATTTGTATATTGGAATTTAATCAATTATGCCTTGCTTAGTGATCGAAAAAGGACCGGATAAGGGTAAAGTTTTAAAGCTGGTCGGTCGTGATACGATCCTGATTGGACGAGAAACGACTGCCCAGATCCGCCTGAACGATATCATGGCTTCCCGGCTCCACTTCAAAATTGATACCCGCTCGAACGGTCATTATATGGTTGACCTGGGCAGCATGAACGGCACGCTGGTCAACGGCAAACGAGTCAAAGAAAAACTATTAAAGATCGGTGATAAAATTCAAGTTGGCGAAACGATCATTTCTTTTCTTTCGGACAGCGAACGTCAGAAAGAAGGCGGTTTGATCGGCCAGACCATCGGTGGCTGCCAGGTAATCGAGCGGGTCGGCCGGGGTGGTATGGGCACCGTCTATAAAGCCAAACAGATATCGCTGAACCGGATCGTGGCTTTAAAACTGTTGGCACCTGAATTAGTCAGAGACAAAACCTTTATTAACCTATTCGTTAAGGAAGCCCGTTCGGCCGCCCAACTCAACCACACTAACATCGTCCAGGTTTACGATATCGGTAAATTCAAAAACTGGTATTATTTCCTGATGGAATTTGTACCCGGCGGCAGCATCCAGGAAATGGTCTCCCGGAAAAAGAAGCTCCCGCCGGAAACAGCCATCGCCATGATGATCGACGCGGCCCGGGGATTGGAATACGCCGAAAAAAAAGGGATCGTCCACCGCGATATCAAACCGGACAACCTGATGATCGGCGAAGATAACCGCGTTAAGATCAGTGACCTGGGCTTAGCCAAAAATATTCACGTGGAAGGATCCACTCCGGCAGAAGGCGAAGGCGTATTTGGCACCCCTCACTACATCGCTCCGGAACAGGCCTTGAATAAAGCGGTTGACCACCGGGCCGACATCTATTCCCTCGGCGCTACCTTCTACCGGATCGTTACCGGCGTCACGCCTTACTCAGGTAATAGTATCCGCGAAATCATCATTAAAAAGACACAGGAAGACCCTCCGCCGGTTAAAACCGTTAATGAATCATTACCGGACGAATTGTGCGCCATCATCGAAAAAATGATTCAGCGAAACCCGGAAAGACGTTACCAGAAAGCTTCTGAACTGATCGCCGAACTGAAAAACATCAAAGCTCAATTGACCGGCAAAGAATATCCGACGGTTCCCGTTTCCGGCAAAGCGAACAAAACCTCTCCGATCAACTTGGAACCTAAACCTCTTTTCCCCCGAATGGTTATCCCGGCTATTTTAACCCTTCTGTCACTGCTGACCATTTTCGTCATCATCAGTTATTATTACGCCAGCGTGAAACCGGACCAAGTCAGCCACCTGATTGTTCGGCCCAATGGTGATGATCAGGAAGAAAAAAAAGCCCGGTCATACCTGGAAGAAGCGGAAGAATTCGTCAAAAAAATGGATCGATCGAAAAAGAAGGAACTCAAAAAAGCCATCGCGTTATACCGTCGGATCCTGACCGAATACCCCGAATCTTCTTTCCGGCCGAAAGCCGACCGGGAAATAAATATTTTATCCGCCCAGGTGAAGAACATGAGAACGGATGAAGAAAAAGCGATCGAAAAAGTCGCCCGGCAGGAATACCAGACCCTCCGAAACCAAATGGACCGGCGCAACGCCAATATTGGAAACGAATTATTGGTTGATGAAGTCAGCGGTTTCATTAAAAATTCGCGGGAATCACTGACGAATCTGAAAAACAAATATCCGGATACGGACGTAAGCGCGTTAATCGACGAACACAACAAGAAATTATCCGAATGGTACGCCCGGTTCCGGGCAAGCCGTAAGTCGTACAATACAACATTAGATCGGGTCAAGGAAAAAACCCAGCAGAAACAATTTAGAGCCGCTCTGGCCCTGGTCGATGATTTCATTCAAAACACCCGGCACAAGAATACACTTTTTGACCGGATAATCTTAAAGGACAAAAAGCAGGTAATCACTGTTGCCCAGATCTCTTTCCGTAATCTGCTGGATGAAGTAAACTCCTTGGTTGATCAAGAAAAATATGAATCAGCCAAACTGAAGTTAACCAAAGCACTGTCCAATTACGGCCCGGAGGAGCTGACCCGATTGGTCCGGAAAAAAATCACTGGGATAAACGGGTTGATCGAACGGCAACAGAAAGAGCAGCAACGTCAAATACTGGAGACAGATCGCCGGATCTTTATTTCCGGCCTGGCCAAGACTTTGCGAGCCGCCCAACAAGGATGGTTTAATGATGCCCTGGTCACGCTTAAATCATTGAAAAACCGACCAATGAAAACAACGGAATATCAGAATAAAGTTGAATTATATATCCAGGATCTGGAGATGGAACGGGATATCATGGAGAAATTAAAAACCAAGGTCAATTCCGGCCAATTAGCACAGGCAAAATTCAAAAATTATCTGATAAAAAAGGCCACCGTGGAAGAAATCATCGTCGTCACGGAAGAAGGCCAGGAAGTCCCCTACCCCTGGGAAGGAGGAGTCGAACCGAAAGAACTCTATAATCTGATCCGGGGCGGCTGGGATCTCACCCCGGAAGATTATATCTCACTGGGAGTATTATGCATGAAAAGAGGTGGTTTGACGGAAGAAGCCCGGGAATTATTTAAAACTGCCCATGCCAGGCTTCTGGACAATCCGACTTATCCCAACGCTGATTTTTTGTCTCTTCAGATCAATGATGTTTATATTCCGCGCAGCCGGACGGAAAAAAAGAACCGGGAAAAAGAAGCCAGGCAATTCCTGGATCAGGCCGAAAAACTGATAAGCGACAAAGATTATCACGAAGCCATTAACAACTTGTTACTCATAAAACACCGGTACAAAGGAAATATTTTTTATCAACAACAAAAAGAACGAGTCGAACAAAATCTGATCGAATGTCAGAAAAACTTATAAGTAAAGGGGAAACCCATGAGCAACCAGTCTACTCTTTTAAAGACAAAAATTAACGAAGCCGCTGATTTTATTAGAAAAAAAATAAAAATCAAACCGGCGATCGGCATCATCCTGGGAACCGGTTTAGGCGGTCTGGCTAAAGAAATCAGTCAACCGGTCAACATTCCTTACGGAGATATCCCCCACTTTCCGGTCTCGACAGTCGTCAGTCATAAAAGTGAACTCAAGGCCGGCCTGATCAACGGCCGACCCGTCGTTGCCATGGAAGGACGTTTCCATTTTTACGAAGGATATTCGCTGGAACAAATCACCTTACCCATCCGGGTGATTAAAGCCCTGGGCGCGTCTTCCCTGATCATTTCCAGCGCCGTCGGCGGATTAAATAAAAATTACCGGACCGGCGACCTGATCCTGATCGAAGATCATATTAACCTGATGGGCGTCAACCCTTTGATCGGACCGAATGATGACTCTCTGGGACCCCGCTTCCCGGATATGTCCGAACCCTACGATAAAAAATTAATTGCCCTGGCCGAAGCAATCGCGCAAGAAAAAAATATTAAAACCCATCGCGGAGTCTACGCGGCCATGACCGGACCGAACTTGGAAACCCGGGCCGAATACCGCTTCCTCCAACGGGTCGGCGCTGATCTGATCGGCATGTCCACTGTGCCGGAAGTAATCGTTGGCGTACACGCCGGATTACGTATTTTCGGCCTGAGTGTCGTCACCGATATATGCCTGCCCGAAACCCTGAAACCGACCAATATTACGGAAATCATCGCCACCGCCAATCGGGCGGAACCGAAAATGACCACCCTGATCAAAGAATTAATAAAAAAATTATGACCCGTTGAGGAGAAGACCCAGTATGAATTATAAAGACACCTTGAATCTGCCCAAAACTAAATTTTCCATGAAAGCGGAACTGGTTAAAAAAGAACCCGCCCGGCAGAAACAATGGGCGGAAAAGAATATTTACGGCCAAATCAGAGCTAAATACAAAAAAGCCGAGAAGTATATCCTTCACGACGGCCCTCCTTACGCTAACGGGAATGTCCATGTCGGCACCGCCTTGAACAAAATCCTCAAAGATATCGTAGTGAAATTTAAAACCATGCGGGGATTTGACACGCCGTATATCCCCGGCTGGGATTGCCACGGGCTACCCATCGAACATAAAGTCATGGCCGAACTGGGCCCGAAAGCTAAAACTATGCCCCGGGCCGATATCCGGAAAAAATGCGAAGAATATGCCCATAATTTCGTCGAGATCCAACGACGCCAGTTTAAAAGTCTTGGCGTCCTGGGGGAATGGGAAAACCCTTATCTCACCCTCAGCCCCAAATACGAAGAAGGCGTTATCGATGTCTTTATCGATCTGGTCGAAAAAGGATTTGTTTACCGAAAACTAAAACCACTCCATTGGTGCCTGCATTGCGAAACAGCCCTGGCCGAAGCGGAATTAGAATACGCTGATATCTCCGGACCGTCCATTTATGTGAAATTCCCCGCCCCGGGATTAAACAAGATCATTGACCATTTTACCGATATCAACCCCGGCGATACTCCCATCTCCATACTGATCTGGACCACGACCCCCTGGACCTTACCGGCTAACGTAGCCATCGCTTTGAATCCGCAATTTGAATACGCGTTGGTTCAGTATACTGATCCGGAAAACAAAAAAGACGAAATACTCATCCTGGCCAAGGAATTGGTTAAATCAGTCATGGAAACCATGGGCACCAAAAATTACAAGATTTTGGGAAAGGTTAAGGGTTCCGAACTGGAAGGAAACACTTACCCGCATCCTTTCCTCAACCGAAATTGCAGTATTATCCTGGCCAATTATGTCCGCTTGGAAGATGGAACCGGTTGCGTCCACATTGCTCCGGGCCACGGTCTCGAAGATTACGAAAGCGGCCTTAAATATTTATTACCTATTTTGAGCCCGGTTGACGCCGGCGGCAAGTTCACACCTGAGATCGGAGAGTTCCGAAAACCATTCGATAAAAAATTCTCTTCTCTGATCGAAAAAAATGTCTTTGACGCCGATGATCAAATCTGTAACGGGTTAAAAGACGTCGGATATTTACTCCACCGGACCAACGTTAAGCATTCTTATCCTCATTGCTGGCGCTGCAAAAAACCGGTTATCTTCCGGGCGACCGAACAATGGTTTATTTCCGTCGATCATCAACAAGCCCGGGAAAAATCACTGGCCGCCGCTAACAAAACCACCTGGGTCCCCCGCTGGGGACAGACCCGAATCACCAGTATGATCCAGGAGCGACCGGACTGGTGTATCTCCCGTCAACGCGCCTGGGGCATCCCCATCCCCGTATTTTATTGTGTTGAATGTCTGAAACCATTACTGGATAAAAAAGCGCTGGAACAGGCAAAGAAAATATTCGCCGCTGAAGGCGCGATGAGCTGGTTTGTTGATAATAATGATAAGGATTTCTTGCCGGCCGGGACCGAATGCCACAATTGTAAATCCAAAAAATTCGTCAAAGGTAGCGATATCTTTGATGTCTGGTTTGAGTCCGGTTCCAGTTTCCGATCCGTTGTCATGACCCACGAACAATTAAAATTCCCGTCGGATCTATACCTGGAAGCAACCGACCAACACCGGGGCTGGTTTCAGTTATCGCTCCTGACCTCGATCATGACCCGCGACCAGGCTCCTTTTAAAACCGTCCTGACCCACGGGTTTGTCGTCAACGAATCAGGGGAAAAAGCTTCTAAATCCAAAGGCGGCTTGGCTTCTGCTGATGATATCGTCTCCACGGTCGGCGCGGATATCGCCCGGCTCTGGTTTACTTCAATCAATTTTACCGACGACATTATTTTCTCGTTGGACACCATGAAATCAGCCGGCGACCCCTACCGAAAGATCAGAAATACTTTTCGATACCTGTTAGGCAACCTGGCTGATTTCAATCCCGAGAAAAACCGGGTTGCGTACCAGGAACTTACAGAAATCGATAAGTGGACCTTGCATAAATTGCATTCTTTAATCAAAGCCGTCACCCAACACTACGAAAACTTTGAACTCTCCAAAGCCTGCCGCTTACTTCATGAGTTTTGCGTCGTGACTATGAGTTCTTTTTACCTCGACATCCTGAAAGACCGGCTTTACACTTTTGCCCAGGATTCTCCGGCCCGCCGGTCCGCCCAAACAGTCATGGCCGAAATTCTGGTCGCCCTGACTAAAATGATCGCTCCGATCCTGGTTCACACCGCTGAAGAAATCTGGTCTTATATTCCGGGCAAGCGGGAAGAGTCAAGTGTTCATTTAAGCGGCTGGCCCGAAGTGAACAAAAATCATATAATTGAAGAACTTGATACCAAATGGAAAAAACTGATCAAAGTCAAATTTGATGTCTCTCGGGAACTGGAAAAACTCCGGAAAGATAAAACTATCGGCAGTGCCCTGGAAGCGGAGGTGATTCTTTTTACCGAAGACCAGAAACTGGCTGACCTGCTAAAAAAATATCAGTCTGACCTGCCCATGATCTTTATTGTTTCCGACGTTAAAGTCGCCGGCCGGAAACCGGATAAATCGATCGCCGGACAGGACATCCAAGAACTGTTTATCGCCGTCACCAAAAGTACTCAGCCAAAATGCGCCCGCTGTTGGAATTACCGGTCCAGCGTCGGCCAAAATAAAGAACACCCGACAATCTGCGCTCGTTGTACCAACGCGATTAAAGAATCGAATTTATCACCAATGGCGGATAAAACTCTTTAGTATCGTTGATGTTATAACTTAGATCAATAGGGATAATAATTATGTCCTATTTAAAAAACTGGCTGGTCGTCGTTATTTTTCTCGGTCTTCTGATCCTGGCAAATCAGAGAGTATTATTCGGTGATCCTAAACCAAAAAAAGATAAGGGAAAATCAGATAAAAATAAAACGGTAAAAGCTGAGTCCGAGATAGGGAGAAAAGAAAAGAAGAAAAAAAGGGAGAAGAAAGAAAAGAAGGAAAAGAAGGAAAAAAAACAAAAACACAAAGGTCAATGGGCATGGAATAATGAATCTGATGATGACGATGATGATTACGGCTGGGAAAGTTTTTTAATTAAAGTAATAGTCAGAGGCAGCATCGATTTAACTAGTCACATTTTCGCCTCGGACCGAATCCGTTACCTGAAGTATCCTTACTACCATGATGAGTCTAATTACTGGCAAAGCACCGAAAAGCCACACCAAGTAATCGCTGGGACTTTTCATATGTACTACAACAAAGTTGACCGTAACATCTGGGCCTACTGCCTGAATCAAGAGTTAAGATTTCAGGATGCGGTAACTTTCGAAATGGATTTCACTGAATATATTGAAAATACAGAGAACCAGGGAACACAGGACCGTATGAGATGGTCAAAATATTACTTGAACTACCAATTATTATCAGATAGTAATTTTAATTTCAAGTTCGGTTTAGGACGAGCCCGGCTTTCCGGTGTCAGCGGCGGCCCCACCTGGCAAGGCGCCTTTGAACTATTCCCGGGTAAACCCTGGGGTATCCACGGGACCACCAGCAAAACCTCTTTAGAAAACTCAATAAAACTCGTTGATTCGGAATTAAAACTGGGGATCTTTCGAAGACGAAAAGAATTCTCCGTGGGTTATCGGTCTCTCAGGAATTCTCGAGGACGCAAGCTCAGTGGCCCTTTTATCGGCCTGGCCTGGTGGTTCTAGAATTATGACAAAACCAGTAAATATCGCTATCTTACTTTCCGGTTTGGGCTGAAACCTGCAG
>DAOWBV010000119.1 GCA_030633885.1 Planctomycetota bacterium | reverse complement strand
ACTGTTGTATCCGCCTCTGACCTGCATGACGGGACCGCCACCAACCCATGAGATAGCATGCGGCGCCGCTTTGCCAAATCCAATCGCGACTCTTTTTATCTGTTCGGCCGGCAATCCAGTCCGCTTGGCCGCCCATTCCGGCGTTTTATCCTTTAGTTCCAGGTTCCACCACTTAACAAGCCCGTAGCTGTATTTATCCTTAAAGGTAGCTACCTTAACTGTTTTTCCATCTTTCTCTGTGGTGAACTCTTCAGGTATGGTTTTTCCTGCTTCGAACTGCTTGACCGAAGAGTTCTCATCAAAATCACCAACAAAATCTTTATGCCACAGACCCTCGGTGACAATAACGTGGGCCATAGCCACGGCGAGCGCTCCATCTTGACCAGGTTTAATCGGGAGCCATTCATCCGCCTTGGCCGCAGTGGCTGATAATCTCGGATCGATCACCGCGACTTTCGCCCGGTCAATCGCATCACCCCATGCGCTCAGGTAGTAAGGAACCTGCCTGTTAGCTGATAATGGATCAGCCCCCCAGAGCATTATATAGCCTGTATTGAGAACGTCATACTGCCGATAGGCCCACTCACCTTCAGTGTAATAAGGACCGAACTTCTCTGCCTCGGCGCATATCGAACTGTGGGAAATATTGTTTTTGGAACCGATGATCTTTGTCATCCGATCGTAGATAATATCGCGCATATACGAATATCTACCTCTCATAAGCATATACTTATGAGTTTCGTTGTTTTTTCTCAACTCCATTATTTTATCAGCTATCGTATTAAGAGCCTCATCCCATGATATTGGGACAAACTTAGGATCTTCATTCCGGCCCTTTTTGGGATTGCTTCTCTTCATCGGGACCTTAATTCTATCGGGGTCATAAACCTGCTGAAGAGACATATGCGATTTCGGACAACAGTGGCCGACGTTCACCTTAGAATGAGAGTTCCCTCTCACTTTTGTGGCCCGACCGCCCTCCACATACACTTGAGTCGAGCACCATGAAGTACAGCCTTGACAGGTAGTCGGCTTCCATTCTCCATTGCTAATAGACGGGGAACCACTTGAAGCCTGAAGAGCCCTTAAAACTGGCGTAAAGGACGAACCAACCCCGATAGCGGCGCCCGTAACACCAGTCGCCACGGCGGTTTTTATAAAAGTCCTCCTCGTTTGTTTTTTCTTACCAACATTCATTTTATTTTCTCCTTTTTTATTTATCGTTCTATACGCTACCCATAGTTTTCTTATAGTTTCCGGCATTAAAGCTTCTCACGTAAAATACTTTGGGTTCTGTTCCAAGATGTTCTTTAAGCCTCCATGAACGATATTTGCCGAGAATTTGATTCACATTACTATTAGGGTCATTCAGATCCCCAAATATCCTGGCGCTAGAAGGGCACGACTCTACGCAGTATGGTAACTCCCCTTCTTTGACCCGGTGGCTACAAAAGTGACACTTCTCCACAACGCCTTTAGGCCTTATCCCGGCATAAGTCTTTTCGATAGCTGAATTGTAGTAAGGGATCACATTACCTTTAACCTTCCGGGTGACCTCTGCGGGAGACGATGTCACACCAGATATTAAGGATTTATTGTCCCGCCATGATTTGTGTGGTTTTCGGTCATTAGGAGTAGGCACATTATAGGGTCAGGAAATCACACAGTATCTGCATCCGATGCACTTTGTGTGATCGTGCATGGTGATATCACCAGCGCCTTTGTGCATTGCCTGACTGGGACAACCCTTAATACACGGCGCTTTTTCGCAATGGTTACAAAGGGTGCTAATATATTCGTATCTGACATTTGGAAACTTGCCCACGGTTCTATTCATCTTGCTAGCCCAGAAAAAACCATCAGGGACATTATTTTCGTTTTTACAAGCAATAATACAAGCGCCGCATCCGGTACACCGCTGAAGATCAATGATCATCCCCCAACGCACTTTGCTCTTTGTTTCTTTCTCCTTAGAACTAAAAACAGTTGAGGCAATCCCGGTTGCCGCAACGGCAACCAATGCCCCCTTCAAAAAGGTACGTCTAGATCCATTTTTTTCGAGCGTTTTCTCTTTCAAGACAGCTCCCCCTTTCTTAAAACTCCAGTTGGGTTCTAATATAAAATTCATGCAAATCATCAGGTGAATCAGTCGGGTTAACCTGATAAAAATCACCGGTCAGGAAATAACCCGCGCCCACATCTAATTTTAAACCACCGCTCAGGTCCAAGGTTACTTCTCCGACGACCTCAGTTCCCAGACTGTCTTCACCCAGGGCATTTTCTTCGGTCGCTTTTAAAACGCCACAGGCCAGATAGCCGGAAAGTTTTTCTTTGATCGGAAACTCTAATTTGGCTTCCAGAGCCGTTAAACCCAGGCCGCGGTTCTGTAAACTCACGCCGAGATCCTGCACATCGGACGGTCCACGCGCCGCCGCGATCCCTAAATAACTCCAGTAACCCATCATGCCATAATTATCCCGTTCACTCTGGGCGATGGTCCGAAATTCGTTAGAATCATCGGGGTCGGTTAAGTCATCATTACCGGTCGAAGACAACAGGTGAAGACTTAATTTGGACTCACCCAGATTATGACTGGCGGCCAGTTTAAAAGCATTGCCGACGTGATCCCAATCAGGATTGTGCGTACCGCCTTTGTTATAGATAAAAAAAGCGGTGACCGGAATAGTTCCGATTTGACCATTCCAGTTAACCCCGACCCAGACATCTTTGGAATATTTATAAGCCGCGGCCGGGCCGCCGAAAGCACCGTAAGAATAATCACCCCGGTCACTGAGCTGATAAAAACTAAGGTTAAAAGTTCCAATATTCTCTAGTGAAATTTCTCTCAAATCAGCCGTCAATAAAACACTGTCATCGCTGGCTGAACGACCATTGCCTTCCCATAACTGAAAGACGCCGACTAATAATTCAGCGTCTTTTGAAAATGATAATTTCCGGGCAAAACTTACTCCGCCAAGATCAAAGTCGTGATCACCGCTGGCCAAAGTATCACCAAAAGAGTCGCTCCAGTCCTGGATACCGATCTTAAATGTACCCAAGTCATCTTTCTGATAAGCGATATACCCACGCCGGGTCTCCATGCCGACCTGATCACCACCAACCGTGTAGGTCTTGGGAAACTCATAATCTTCGCCCCACATAATATGACCCATTTCGAGTTGAAGATAAGCGGTGACCTGGTCGTTTGGTTTAACGGTCAACCAGATCCGGAAACGCTGGTTGGCAAAACTGCTACTCGTTTCATCTTTGGCCACCCCGGCCGCGTGCCAGTCAAAGTTATTGACGTTACCCATAATCCGGTACTGGCCGCCGATTTTCACGTCGACATCTTCGGCCAATGCTATATTAATGTAAGACAGTCCACTAATCACAATTATTACCAAAATCAAAAAAAGTCTCTTGTTCACCAGAATCATTTCTTTTAAAGACAGGGAAAGGAGGGGACTAAGTCCCCTCCTTTCCCCTGTTGTAACTCTTAGTAGTAAGTACCAATCATGAGAACCCATTCATTGTTGTCAGGTTCATCAACACCGGTATCCATATCTTCCTCATTCGTGGTCATACCAAGCTTAACAATGGTCTTCTTGGTCAAGTGATAACCCAAAGCGGTAGACATCCGCTTGTATTCATTGCAAACGACACTATTCAGAACATCATACATAGTGCTTTCGTCCAGCGTAATGGAACTCTGGCGAACCGCGACGTAAAGTTTTCCCGGCATCAAATAGTATTTGGCGCCGACATACATAAACTTACCATCTCGATCATCAGGATTCGTACCGGCTACCAAGACTTCAGTAATCTCATCACTGAAGGTACCATAACCAAGACGAACGAAAGCCCGGCTATCGTTATAAGCCGGCGGATTAAGTTTCTTTTCGCCTTTTTCCAGATCATAGCGAATTTCAATACCCATGACTTTGCGTTCCCATTCAGAGGCTCCGGCCGGCAGATCATCCAGGCCGGCAATGCTGAATTCGCTGCTCATAGCTTCCAGATTACCGGAATCATAATAACTCAGATTAACATGCAACGGCATTTCCCTTAATTGAGCGTCCAATTCCAGATAGGTCGCTTTACCTGTTTTGTTATCATTGGCATTGTTACCAGCATTGTCATTACCATTCATGAAAGCCAGAACCACGCCCAGATCGAAGGGCAAACCTTCTACTTTCTGGGAGAAGCCGATACCTTCGTCATAGGCACTCGGATTAGCGGCTGAATTAGAAGGAACAGTACTCTGCACCAGGTTGTTGGATTTCCATTCTTCGGTAATACCAATTTTGAACCGACCAAGTTTCACCGTCGGATTGATCGGCGGGTTATCCATCACGTAGGTCAACAGATTCTTTGATTTCAGATAAAAATAATCAAGCTTATCAAAAGTAGCATTCTTTAAACTCATTCTGACAACGGATGAGTTATTCTCGTCCCAGTTGATATTAAAACGCAGCTTCATATCGTTTTCAAGATAGGAACCGGTCCGGTGGCTACCATCACTTTCGGTATCCCAGTACCCAACGGCCAAACGGGAACCCTTAAGATTGAAAGACGGGGCATCATCAGCCGCCTGAACCACATTAAAAAAACCAGCCATCAACGCAACTACTAAACTTACTAACAAAACCTTTCTCATCTATAGCCTCCTTATAAAACTCTAAAAAAACTTTTATAAATTTTTGCCTACCTGCACGCAATCTCGTACCAACCACCTCCTTTTCTCTCTAAAATTAGCCCTGAAACCAGAGCCTTTGGCACGGTTTAGGACAAGCCCTGCAGGTTAGGGCGATGTACATTTAATTAATTTATTAGCCAAAGCCGCCAACAAGCGGCTTTTTTCCGAAATGATTTGTGGTTTATAAAAATACCCATTATTTTTAATTGTCCGAGGTGTAACCATTAAATCTACTTTAGATTTAGAGCAATCCTTCATTTCAACTAACATATCTGTGAATATAATCTCTGTGACTATTTTCACCCTTCTCTCCAAAAAAATTACAGCGTATCTTCTTTTAATTCCGGCATCTTGGCCAGGACCACATCATTAGTTAAATAATAAGACAACCGCCCCAACTCCGCAGCCATATCAATGTTAAGCAATTTTATATGCGGCGGCACCTTGATCCGATAAGGAACAAAATTCAGGATCGCGCTGACGCCAGCTTCCACTAATTGGTCTACCACTTCCTGAGCCGCGACGGCCGGCACAGCAATAATCGCGATCCTTATATCATGACTCTTAATAATCTCTTTGGCGTGGGCAAAATCGCTGATCAGAACCCCGTGATAAGACTTGCCGACTTTTTCTTTATCCTTATCGAAAACAGTTGAAACCTTGAATCCCTGTTGCTTAAAACCCTGATAAGTTAACAAAGCCCGACCCAGGTTACCGGCCCCGACTAAAGCCACATTCCATTCCCGATCGACCCCCAGGATCTGGATCAGCTTCTGCTTGAGTTGATCAATATTGTATCCCCGACCCGGAGTACCAAATTGACCGAAGTAAGTCAAGTCTTTCCTGATCTGGGCGGCGGAAAAACCGGTGATCTCGGCTAATTCCTCGGAAGAAATCACTGAGGTATCCTTGGACTCCAACAAAGCCCGGTAATACAAAAAGAGGCGTCGGACCGTCATGCTCGGAATTTTTTTCTGATTAGTTTCTTTTTCAGTTGTCATGGTCATATAAACTAATTTTTAAGTCTGAACTGGGCGACCATATGTTTTTCGTCCCAGACCACCGGAATCGGATGCCGGGACGCGTAGGACTGCCATCTTTCATGGGAAATAAACGGATGCGTTTTTTCGATGCCGCAAACCGTGGTCCGCAAAACACCGGGAATCTTATTAATAACTTCATCAATATATTTGTTCAGCATTTTCTCATTCGTAGTTAATAATGAAAACTGCAAACAATCGCCAAAAAGATGACAGGTATAAGCCAGGTAAGCCATCTTAAATTCCGACGGTAAATCCAACCTGGATAATGCATCATACACTTCGCCCAAACGGGGCGAAAAAGCCTTCACAGTAACGGTGTAACGTTTCATCTCACGGGTATCTTTGGGCAAGGGAAAGAAAATTGGATTAAGCATATTGATCAACCAGATACCGGTTACCCCATCCAACTTAGCCAGGTGGTTAGCAATAAAATCACCTAAGATATGACTATCCGCGACATGGATAAACAAACTGGCCTCATTATATCTATGGCGCTTGGAAAGATAGAGAAGCTTCCCTTTCCCATTGAGAGCCAACCGCAATTGGCCCTGCTTAAGGAGAATATCTTCCCAAAGTAAATTAATTTTTTCTTGTGACTGAATTCTAATTATTACGATCATAGGCTATAATTAGTTACTAATAACACAGTGAAATAAAGTACGGATTCGTTCAAAAATTACTTCCCTGCTCTTATTTTAGAATAAATGCCCTCATGCGTGTAGCCTTAGACGACCTTATGTCTATCTGACGTATCCTTGTCAATAATTATAACATAAAAATGTTATATGTCAACAAAAAATAAAAATCTTGTGAAGAAAATTACATGGGGATT
>DAOWBV010000229.1 GCA_030633885.1 Planctomycetota bacterium | reverse complement strand
TACCCGCCAAAGCAGAATACCACTATCAATTAGGTCAAACTCTGGAAAATCAATTTAAAAGCATCAATAACTCAATAGTTATCAAAGAAAAACTAACTAATCAGAGTTTAAACCATTATTTAAAAACCTGTCAATATGCTCCGACTTTTGCCCGGGCTTGGTACAAAAGCGGCGTTATCTATCTTGCTAAAAAAAATTATTCTCAAGCGGCCGGGCATTTTAGCAAAGCTAACACACTTAACGCTAATCATTGGAATCTTAAGTTCAAAGCGCTGTGCGGATTCTTTTTCTTGTGGCGTCAAACTCATAACAAAACTTATTTAATTCAGGCTATCGATGGCTACCAAAAACTGATAAAAAACCATCCGCACCGTTTTTTAACCATTATTAATTTTTTATGGCGCTATCATTGTCCGTACGAAAAAATGACTTCGGTTATTCCTCCGGATCCGCAGTTCCATTTTATTTTTGGTCAGTTTCTTTATAGCAAAAATGACAAAGTAAATAGTGGGCGCGCGTACCAAAAAGCTATTATTTTATCTGAAAATAAACCTCGAATGTATGATCTGGTTGCTCAGGAGTACTTCAAGCATCATGATTACTTGACCGCTATTTCGTTCTGGCAAAAAAAATCAGATCTTAAGCCTGAAGCGAAGACTTATTATTATTTAGCGAAAAGCTACCAGGCCAGCCGGGAATTCGAAAGGGCTGAAGAGTTATGCAATGAAGCATTGAGCCTATCCCCTCAAAATGTCCAATTCCGTTTAACTCGAGCCCAATTATATCTACAGAAAGGTGAGTTGCGGAAAAGCGAAACCGAGTACCGGCAAATCGGATTTAAACATACTGATTACCGGGTCGATTCTTTTTTAGGATTAGCTCAAATCGCGGCAACCAAAAAAAACTATTTACAAGCGATCAGATATGTCAAAAAAATATGCTCGATAATGGCCCAGGAAAAAAAATATCGGCGTTATCTTAACCGATTAGTTCAACAAGGCATCGAAAACTGGGAAAATCTCATCCGGGTAGACCCCGAAAACGCCTGGCTTTATTTCAAGTTAGGGCAAATCTACGAAGAAAACCAAGATGCTAAAACAGCCATTAAAAAATATCAGCAAGCAATAAAAATAAAGCCTGATTTCCTGACCCCGGAAGGAATTTTACTGAAAAAGCGAATTGAGTATTGGCAACGATAGGAAACAATCCTGTTTTTTTAATAGGAATTAAGCGGTTTCTTTGGTGGGTTTGACTTTTTTCACTTCGACCGGTTTGACCGGCTCCTCGCCCCGGACCATTTTGTCGCTGATCAGATATGATTTCTCCCCTTTGAGGGAAGGTAATTCAAACATAGTATCGATCATCAACTCTTCCATGATGGCCCGGACCGCCCGTGCGCCGGTTTTCTTTACCAACGCCTTTTTGGCGATCGCCCGGAGCGCCTCCCGGGTAAATTCCAAAGACGCGTCATCCATCTTGAAAAATTCCTGATACTGACGGATGATGGCGTTTTTCGGATCGGTTAGCACTTTGGTCAGATCGTCCAGGGTTAACGGCCGGATAACACAGTTGACCGGAAAACGGCCGATCAGTTCCGGGATCATCCCGTATTCCATCAGGTCTTCCGGTTCCAGATGCTCAAGCACATCACCCAGTTCCAGTTCACCGATATCGACTTCTTTGGTATCAAACCCGATCTGTTTGCGGCCGATCCGGCGGCCGATAATATGCTCGACCCCGCTGAAGGTCCCACCGCCGATAAAAAGGATCTGTGAAGTATCGATCCGGATAAATTCCTGTTCCGGATGCTTCCGTCCGCCCTGAGGCGGAACATTGGCGACCGTGCCTTCAAGTATTTTCAATAAGGCCTGTTGGACACCCTCACCGGAAACGTCCCGGGTAATGGAAGGATTATTATGGGTCCGGCCGATCTTATCTATTTCATCAATATATATAATGCCGCGTTCGGCCCGTTCGAGATTAAAATCAGACGCCTGGATCAGCCGGAGCAGTAAATTTTCCACGTCATCGCCGACATAACCCGCTTCGGTCAGGGTGGTGGCATC
>DAOWBV010000061.1 GCA_030633885.1 Planctomycetota bacterium | reverse complement strand
AGTGTCGCCGATCAACAAAAAACTTTACCGGATCGTAAAGGAAGCCCAGCATAGAGCAATAAATATGATCAAACCCGGAGTGGCGATCAAAGATGTTGATGACGCGGCCCGGGGATATATCGCTTCCCATGGATACGGAAAAAATTTCGGGCACGGACTCGGGCACGGGATTGGCCGGATGGTCCACGAACTGCCGGGTCTCAATCCAAGAAGTAAGGGAAAGCTCGCAGCCGGCATGGTCATGACGATCGAACCGGGCATCTACTTACCCGGCCGGGCCGGAATCCGGATCGAAGACATGGTCCTGGTCACGAAAACCGGCTGTGAAGTCTTGACCAGATCCGTTCCGAAAAAAATGGAAGATATGATCATCTGAAACCACCCTCCTTCGCCTGACGGCTTCGGAGGACAAAGCGAATAAACATGGAGTAATTCGTATATTCGCTCCGCGGTCCCTACGGGTTCGTGTCATTCGTGTTTAAAACACAGGAGTTATTTATGAAAATCGATCTGAACAGTATCAAGAAATTGATCGAGATCATGAAGGAGCATAATCTCCAGGAGATCGATTACGAAGAAGGAACGAAAAAGATCCACTTACGCAAGACGGAAAACAAAATTATCGGCTTACCCGCCAGCCTAGAACAGGTATCAGGAGAAACCAAAACTACTCCAGCCGGGAAAACTGAAGAAAAAAACGTGGACGAAAACCGGCACGAGATCACTTCGCCCATGGTCGGCACTTTTTACGAAGCCCTGAAACCCGGAACCGAAACCTTTGTCCAACCCGGTGACCCGATCGACGAAGAAAAAACCGTGTGCATCATCGAAGCAATGAAAGTCATGAACGAGATCAAAGCCGAGATCAACGGCGTGATCGAAAAAGTCCTGGTTAAAAACGGACAGCCGGTGGAATTCGGGCAGGCGTTATTTTTAGTAAAAAAGAAGTAGCGAGTAGAAAGAAAGATGTTTTCAAGGATTTTAGTTGCCAATCGCGGTGAGATCGCTTTACGAATCATCCGGGCCTGTAACGAGATGGGAATCGAAAGCGTCGCTGTCTATTCCGAAGCTGATAAAGACGCCATCTACCTGAATTACGCGACCGAAAAGATCTGTATCGGCCCGGCTTCGGCCGCCAAGAGCTACTTGGATATGTCGAAGATAATCAGCGCCGCGGAAATTACGGACGTGGAGGCCATCCACCCCGGTTACGGATTCCTTTCCGAAAATATTCATTTCGCTGAAATCTGCGAATCATGCAATATTGTTTTTATCGGACCACGCCCGACAGCTTCGCGGTCGGTCAGCGACAAGATCAAAACACGAAACATTGCCAAGAAAAGCGGTGTCCCGGTCTTACCGGGTAGTGACGCGCCGATCAAAGACGAAAACGAAGCCGTCCGGATCGCCCATGAGATTGGGTACCCGATTATCCTCAAAGCGGCCCACGGCGGCGGCGGACGCGGTATACGCGTGGCCCATAACGATATGAGCCTGATCAACAGCTTTCTGGTGGTCCAGTCCGAAGCGAAAACCGCTTTTAACGCGTCGGAAATCTATATTGAAAAATATATTGAAAACCTGCGCCATATCGAATTCCAGCTCTTGGCGGACAATTACGGTAATATCGTCCATCTGGGTGAACGCGACTGTTCACTCCAGCGCCGACACCAAAAACTGATCGAAGAAACTCCTTCGCCCGCTTTGACCCCGGAACTACGCGCGCAAATGGGTGAAGCGGCCAAAACGATCGCCCGAGCCGCTAATTATAATAATGCCGGCACGGTTGAATTCCTGCTAGCCAAAAATAAAGATTTCTATTTCATTGAAATGAACGGACGGATCCAGGTGGAACACCCGATCACGGAGATCGTCACGGGCATCGATCTGGTTCAAAAACAGATCCAGATAGCAACCGGTGAAAAGCTTGATCTCAACCAGGATTCTATCAAATTTAATGGCTACGCGATCGAGTGCCGGATCAACGCGGAAGACCCGACCGACGGCTTCCGCCCCAGCTGTGGCGAGATCACTAAATATTATTCTCCAGGCGGACCGGGCGTCCGGGTCGACTCCCATTTATACCAAGGCTATAAAATCAGCCCTTATTATGATTCGCTGATCGCCAAACTGATCGTCAACCGTAACACGCGGGAAAAAACGATCAAAGCCATGGGCCGGGCACTGGATGAATTCATTATTGAAGGGATAAAAACAACGATCCCGTTGCATCAGGCGATCTTCGGACACTCGCGTTATATCCAGGGACATATTGATACCACTTTTATAGAAGACTATGTCATCAGATAAACAGAAACGTTATATTTTTTTATCGGATGTCCACCTTAACCCGAAACATCCGGTCCGGGCTAAACGGTTCCTGGGGTTTCTGGATTCGATAACAAAGCACCAAGGAGATGAATTATACATTCTGGGTGATCTGTTTGATCTCTGGATCGGTCCGAAACACATTAAACTGCCGGACTATCAATCATCATTGAAAGCCCTGAAAAAACTTTCGCGCGCGGGCGTGCGAATTAATTTTATTGCCGGCAACCGGGATTTTCAGATCGAACAGACTTTTACCCGGGCCACCGGGGTCAGAATATTGGGTGACAGCGCCGTTCTGAAACTCGACACAAAAAAAGTCTGGTTAACCCACGGCGACCTGCTCTGCAGTAAGGACCTCGGTTATACTTCTTACCGACGGCTGGCCCGGTCAAAAATGTTCCAGGCGGCTTACCAGAGTTTACCCGAAGCGGCCAGTTACGGAATCGGCGAAGGATTACGCCAACTGAGCGCAAAACTAGTGGCTAAAAAACCAGTCCCGGACCGGAACATCGTTCTGAAAACCGTGCGAGCCTGCTTTAACAAAGGATATGACGTGATAATCTGCGGTCATATCCATCGATCAGAGAAAAAAAATATTAAAATGCCGACCGGACAACCGAGATTACTTTTTACGCTCGGCCGCTGGACCGACCGGAACGGCCATTATTTAACTTACGATAAGAGATCAGGATTTAAACTATGCCGAACTTAAAAAAGAATGCCCGGGGTTCTTTTGACGCGAACCTGCAGAACCGCTTCAAACAAGAATGCGTGCTGGTCCTTGATTTCGGCGCGCAGTACAGCCAATTGATCGCCCGCCGGGTGAGGGAAAACAAAGTCTACTGCGAGATATGGCCCTTTAACGCCCCGTTAAAAAAAATCATCGAACTGAACCCGAAAGGAATAATTCTCAGCGGCGGACCGGCCAGCGTTTACAGTAAAGGCGCGCCCCGGTTGGATAAAAAAATATTTAAGCTGGGGATCCCGATCCTGGGTATCTGTTACGGCATGCAACTGAGCACCCTGGTCCTGGGCGGAAAAGTCTCGCCGTCGAAATCACGTGAATACGGCCGGACCCAATGCCGGGTAATGGACCGGAGCGACCTGTTGGCCGGGTTACCGAAAGAAATCACGGTCTGGATGAGTCACGGCGATCGGGTCTCACGGATGTCCCGTAACTTTAAGGTTTTGGCCCGGACCGAACACTCACCCTACGCCGCGGCCCGTTATCGGAAAGGCCCCTTCTACGGCGTGCAGTTCCACCCGGAAGTAGTCCACACGCCACTCGGTAGCCAGATCATCAAAAATTTTCTGATAAAGATATGTAAATGCTCGGCCAAGTGGAAAATGCGGTCATACCTGACTGAATCCGTGAACCGGATAAAAAAAGAAGTCGGCCGCGGGCAGGTCGTTTGCGGTCTTTCCGGTGGGGTCGATTCGGCGGTCACGGCGGTACTGATCCACCGGGCGATCGGCCGGAACCTGACCTGTATTTTCGTAGATAACGGTCTGCTCCGGAAAGACGAAGCCAGGGAAGTAATCCGCATGTTCCGTCAGAGTTTCTCCATTAAGCTGATTTTTGTCAACGCGACCAACCGATTCCTGAAAAAACTGAACAAAGTAACTGATCCGGAAAAAAAACGCAAGATCATCGGCCATGAATTCATAGAAGCTTTCAAGGTCACCGCCCGAAAGCTGGGCAAAGTGAATTATCTGGCCCAGGGCACGCTTTATCCGGACGTGATCGAAAGCGTCTCCGCCTGGGGCGGGCCGACCGCCAAAATCAAAAGCCACCATAACGTCGGCGGTTTACCGGCCCGGTTAAAATTTAAACTGATCGAACCGCTGAAATATCTGTTTAAAGATGAAGTCAGGCAACTCGGCCGGGAATTGGGATTACCAGCCTCTTTCATCAAACGGCAACCTTTCCCCGGTCCGGGACTGGGCGTGCGGATCGTCGGCGCGGTCACGCCGAGCCGACTGGCCGTTTTGCGTGAAGCTGATGCCGTCGTCCGGGAAGAAATCGACCGCAGTCCAATAGCCAAAAAACTCTGGCAATACTTCGCCGTTTTATTACCGATCAGCTCGGTCGGCGTCATGGGCGATGAACGCACTTACGAACACACCATCGTTTTACGAGCGGTAGAAAGTGTGGACGGCATGACGGCCGATTGGGCGCGATTGCCTTACGAACTAATTCAAAAAATTTCTTCCCGTATTACCAGTCAAGTCAAGGGTGTCAACCGGGTAGTTTTAGATGTCACCTCCAAACCTCCAGGCACTATTGAATGGGAATAAGCTCACCACCGGCTTGCCCTCCGTAGCCTCACCACTCTCGAGTGGAGAAGCGAAGGAGAGGAACTATCGAGTGGGAATAAAATTTTTATAACAAAAAATTTTATTCATTATTTTTCACGTCATAACACCATAAAACACAAGGTGTTACAATCCGACCTTCTCTGAAAAATTTATATTTTTTTACTTAAAAATATAGACATTTAATATTTCTTTGCTATACTGGGAGGTTTTCATGGTTGGTGAGAACTCCAACCCGGTTAATCACATGAAAATATAACTTAGCGCCGCACTAAGTTATATATCCGAATTTGACCCCGCCCTTTTCGCGGGATAATATCCGGATCCATGTAATTTTCGTAACGGCTAACAGTATTCACGAGTCAGGAATAAATTTGTCCGAAAAAGAGCGGGGTTTAATTCGCAGACGGTCTGCTCCCTATTCTTTATGGCCTCGGCCATAAAGAATCTGCTCATTGAAGGAGAAACAAGTGGTTGAAAGAAAACATAAAAGTAAAGTCGGTATCGTCCTTAAGGACCAGATGGATAAAACCATTACGGTCAAGTCGGAAAAACGGAAACAGCATCCCCGTTTCGGGAAATTTTTAAAGCAACGAATACTTTACCGGGCCCATGATGAGAAAAACGAAGCCCACATCGGCGATACAGTGGAAATCATGGAAACCCGTCCTTTAAGCAAAACTAAACGCTGGCGTTTAGTCCGGGTCGTCAAGAAAACTACGGAGCAATCTTATGATACAGATGCAAAGTAAATTAACGGTTGCCGATAACACCGGCGCGAAGGTGGTCGGCTGTATTAAAGTTCTCGGCGGTTCTCGTCGTCGTTACGCCCATGTAGGCAGTATTATTGTCGGGTCGGTCAAAAAAATAATCGCCGGCAGTAACGTTAAGCAGGGAGAAGTGATCCGGGGCGTGGTGGTCAGGACTACCGATAAAATCCGTCGGGGAGACGGTTCCTACGTCCGTTTCGACAAAAACGCCGTCGTCTTACTGGATAATGACAATAACCCGCGCGGCACCCGCATTTTCGGCGCAGTGCCGAGAGAGCTGCGCAAGAATTTCATGAAAATAGTCTCTTTAGCTCCGGAAATGGTGTAATTATGAATATCAGAAAAAATGATCTCGTAAAAGTGATCAGCGGTAGCTCCCGGGGTAAGGAAGGGAAAGTAATCAGAACCATTACGAGCAAAAGCAAGATCCTGGTCCAGGGGGTAAACATAATCTGGAAGCATATGAAACGCAGTCAGCAGCACCCTCACGGCGCGCGCATCCAGAAAGAATCACCGATCAATGTTTCGAACGTCCTGCTGGTCTGTACCAGTTGCAATAAACCGACCCGGGTAAATTATAAAACAACCTCGGGCGGCGATAAAAACCGGATCTGCAAAAAATGTAAACAGGTAATCACTGAATCATAAGCAGAAAGTAAACCGATGGCTAGATTACGAGAAAAATACCAGAAAGAGATCACCCTGGAACTGCAAAAGAAATTAAACCTGGGGAATAAAATGGCCGTCCCCCGGCTGGAAAAGATTGTCGTCAGCATGGGCGTCGGCAAAGCAACCGAAAACAAAGACCTGATCCCGGCTGCGCTCAAGGACCTGGCCCAGATCACCGGCCAGCATCCATTGACCACCCGGGCCAAGAAAAGCGTGGCCGGCTTCAAATTACGTAAGGACCAGGCGATCGGATGTAAGGTCACCCTCCGGGGAGCCCGGATGTATGAATTCCTGGATCGCTTGATCAATGTCGTTATCCCCCGTTTCCGCGATTTCCGGGGACTGAACAAAAAAGCCTTTGACGGATCAGGTAATTATAACATGGGGATCGAAGAACAGGTGGTTTTCCCGGAGATCAACATCGACAACGTTAAATTCAACCAGGGAATGGATATCGCCATTGTGATCAAAAGTAAATCAGACGAAGATTCTTACGAACTTTTAAAAAGCTTCGGAATGCCTTTTCGTAATTAAGAGGAGCCTGAAATTAAGTGGCAAAAAAATCACAGCGAATAAAACAACGCCGGACGCCAAAATTTAAATCCAGGAAATATAACCGTTGCCAGCTTTGCGGCCGGCGGCGGGCTTTCATGAATAAATTTCAGATGTGCCGGATTTGCTTCCGGACACTGGCTTCGGAAGGAAAACTGCCCGGCGTTAAAAAGGCCAGCTGGTAAACCAGCTAAGAGCCAAAAGCTAATATTTAAATAAGAGGAAACAACAATTATGATGACTGACCCGATCGCTGATATGTTTACCCGGATAAGAAACGCTTATCAGCGTAACTTCGAAAAAACAACGGTCCCGGCCTCGCGCATCAAAGTCGAGATACTGAAAGTATTGAAACAAACCGGCTTTATCAAAGACTTTAAATCGATGAGCGAAGAAACAAAAAAAAATATCCATGTTTACTTGAAGTATACGCCGACCGGAGACAAGATCATTACCCGGCTGAAACGGATCAGCACGCCCGGTCGAAGGGTTTACCGCAAAAACACAGCCATGGGCCGCGTCCTGGATGGTCTGGGCATCGCCGTGATTTCGACCTCGAAAGGCGTCATGAGCGATAAAGAATGCAAAAAGCTTAAATTGGGCGGCGAAGTCCTTTGCGAAATCTGGTAAGGAGATAAAATTAATGTCAAGAATCGGTAAACGCCCGGTAATCATCCCTGATGGCGTCAAAGCGACCGTCACTGATAACAAATTAAAAATCACCGGTCCGAAAGGCGAACTGGAACGCGTCTTTCACAAAAATTTGACTGTCAAGGTGGATGAGGCGAACAAAAAAATAACGATCGGGTGTTTGACGACCGCCAAGGAAGATAAAGCAATCTACGGTTCAAGTCGAAGCATCACCCAGAATATGGTCATCGGCGTTACCCAGGGATTTGAAAAAAAGATCGAAATCCACGGAACCGGCTATAACGGTAAACTCCAGGGCACGGAACTGGTCATCAATATCGGTTTCTCGCACCCGGTCAAAACCCAGGTACCCAAAGGATTGACGGTCACCCTGCCCAACCCGAACCTGGTCGTAATTCAGGGCACGGACAAAGAATTAGTCGGCCAGTTCTCGGCTAATATCCGGAACATTAAACTGGCCGATCCCTATAACCTGAAGGGAACCAAATACGCGGATGAAGTCATCAAACGTAAAGCCGGTAAAACATTTGTTTCCGGTACTTAATTTTTAAGGCACGGATAAAACAATGAATCGTCAAAAATCAAAACTCGTCAGAAGAAAACGAAGAAGCATGCATGTCCGGAAAAGGATCGTCGGCACCGCCCAGAAACCACGACTAACTGTTTTCCGGAGTCTCCGCCATATCTCCACCCAGTTAATTGATGACCTGAACAGCCACACCCTGTGCAGTATTTCGACGCTTTCGCCGGAAGTTAAAAAAAACCTGAAGAAAAAATCAGGCAACAACATAGAGTCAGCCAAACTGGTAGGCAAGAAATTAGCGGAACTCGCCGTGAAAAAAGGCATTAAAGAAGCGGTTTTTGATCGTGGTCCGTTCCCCTACCACGGCCGCCTCAAAGCCCTGGCCGAAGCGGTCCGGGCCGGTGGTTTAAAACTATAATTTAAAAAGGACTGATATTCAAAATGGCATTCAGAAGAAAACACCCGGAATTAGATGAAATCGTCGTTAAGGTCAAACGGTGCTGTAAAGTTGTCAAAGGCGGTAAAAGATTCAGTTTCAGCGCCCTGGTCGCCGTGGGCAACCGAAAAAAAATGGTCGGTTACGGCAAAGGTAAAGCAAACGAAGTGCCTCAAGCGGTGGAAAAGGCCGTTAAGTTCGGCCGTAAAAACATGGTTAAAATCCCGATGAAGGATACAACCATTCCCCACCGAACGGAAGCTAAATACGGCGCAACCAGAGTATTGCTGCGTCCGGCCTGCCAGGGTACCGGTATTATCGCCGGTTCATCCATGCGGGCGATCCTGGAACTGGCCGGCATCAAAGACATACTGGGCAAGGTTTTCGGTAGTACCAACCCGACTAATGTCCTGAAAGCCACTCTGATCGCGTTGCAAAAGTTACATAGCAAAAAAGAGCTGGAAGAACTGCGGGGAGGCAGTGTCATATGAATATCGCCCAGCTAAAACATAAAGTAAAGATCGACCGCAAAAGAAAGAAAGTTGTCGGTCGGGGCACCGGTGCCGGACACGGAAAAACCTGCACCCGCGGCCACAAGGGCCAGAAGGCCCGAAGCGGAGTAAGTTTTTCCCCCCTTTTCGAAGGCGGCCAAACACCGCTGGTCCGAAAAATACCCAAAAGAGGTTTTTCGAATTTTGACTTCCAGTACGAAATTGCCATCGTCAATATCGACCAGCTTAACCGGTTTAACGACGGGGAACAAGTCGACCCCACCCGGTTGATCGAAAGAAAATTAGTCCGAGGAAGATTCGATCGGATAAAAATACTGGGCCGAGGAGCACTGACCAAGAAAAAACTAACCGTCACCGCCCATCTTTTCAGCAAAGGAGCGGCTAAGAAGATAACCGACGCCCAGGGCCAAGCCGTCACCATCAAGCAAATACTCAAAAAAAATCAAAAGAACAAGGCAACTCCGCCCCGAAAGGAAAAATAAGGGGCAAAGCTTTTTATGAACCGCATCAAAGAAATCATTGTTAATATTTTTATGATCCCTTACTTGAGACGCCGGATCCTCTTTACGCTGGGAATCCTGACCGTCTGGCGACTGGGTATTTTCGTGCCGGTGCCGGGGGTGGACATAGTAGCTTTCCAGAAAATGATGACAGGGCTCACCGAATCATTTGGAGCGGCGACCGGTTATATCCGGATGTTCAGCGGCGGCGGCGCGCTCCAGATATCTATTTTCTCGCTGGGCATTATGCCTTATATTACCGCCTCTATTATGTTCTCCCTATTAATCAAAGTCGTCCCCCAATTAGAAGCCCTCTCCAAAGAAGGTCCGGCCGGTTACCGCAAGATCAGTCAATACACCCGGCTGGCCACGGTGCCGATCTGTATCCTCTGGGGTACTTCGGCCGCTTTTCTGTTGATTAACCAGAAGATGACCCTGACCGGCGGTTTTCCCTTTGTCTTTACCTGTGTCCTGACCCTGACCGCCGGAGCAATGTTCGTTATGTGGTTGGGCGAACAAATAACCGAATACGGGATCGGTAACGGCGCTTCAATTATCATTATGGCCGGTATTATTGACGGCATCCCGGCCGCGATCAAGGAACTCAACATGGCCATACACCGTGGCGAGTTGACTTTTGAACCGTTATTCCTGTTAGCTATTTATATCTCAATAATAGCCGCGATCGTCTATACCACCCAGGCCCAACGCCGGATCCCGGTCCAGTACTCCAAACATATCCGGGGTCGACGGGTCTACGGCGGACAACGTCATTATCTGCCCCTGCGGGTCAATCAGGCCGGAGTGATGCCGGTAATCTTCGCCAGTACATTAATGATGGTTCCTTTCATGATCGCCCAGTTCAGCGGGTCCACCTGGATAGCCGAGGTTTTCAGCATGGGCAACAGCGGATTCTGGTATACGATCCTGTATATTATTTTTCTGTTCTTCTTT
>DAOWBV010000140.1 GCA_030633885.1 Planctomycetota bacterium | reverse complement strand
TCTCCCTATTATCTCGGAGCCAGCCACCGACGGGAAAAAGATTTCATTTTACCTTTGGCATCTGTTTCGATCACCAAATAAGTAGTGGTCGGCATCCCGGGCGGATTCATCGGCGTTTCCACTATCTCTTGGACAAAAACCGTATCCAACCCGCCCCTCAACTCACGGACCGGGCCCGGCATAAAATCCTGGAGTCGATCCTGATAGGCCAATGACCGATAAAGCTCAAAAACTTTTGATGCCCGCACCAGATCATTTATCCGGACAACTTTGAGTAACAGCAATCCTTCAAAGAACTCCGCGTTGATCTGCCAGTCCAGGATCTCACCTTTCTGATCGATCAAGAACCTGTCCTCACCCGGCAACAATTGAAAGTACCGATGGGTAAACAGGAATTCGCGTGACAATTCCGGGGCGATCACGACCAACCAGGATGATTTATCCAGCAGATGCTTCTCCACAAGATGCGCTTTTAACTTTTCCTCCGCTTCCGGCCAGGGATCAACCTTGGCAACTTTCACCGACTGACGCACGATTATTTTCGGTTTCGGTTGAGGCGTTGACTCACAACCGAATAGGAGAAACAAAACAATGATTAAAATAACTTTCTTCATGATCTTCCTATGAAACCTGCCCCAGTTACTTTTAACTTCCAAGAAGTATAGCATAAAATCATTTGATTACAATTCTATTTGCAAAACCCAGCCCAATTTGCTATCCTCGGTGGCTGTTCAGTCGTTTCGTTATTAATAATACCATGCATCCACTTTTAATTATTCTGATCTTCGTGGTTATCATCTGGGGCACCTACTCCCTGGCCGCGGCTTCGGACCGGAAAAAGAAACGGCGCCGCGCCTTGCGGGCTCCTTTTGCACCCGCCTGGGAAAAAATACTGCAAAATAATCTGCCGCCCTACCAGAAACTCTCACCCCAACTGAAAGAACAACTCCAGCAATATATCAAACTCTTCATCTGCGAAAAATCGTTCGAGGGCTGCGGCGGACTGACCATCAACGACGAAATCAAAGTCACCATCGCCGCTCAGGCCTGCCTGTTATTACTTAATCGGAACACCAACTGCTATCCAAAATTGAGGACGATCATCGTTTATCCTCACACCTTTGTCGACGGAAAAAAGGGGATCATCAACGCCGGCTTCCGGAGCAATACCGCCCGGTTGGGCGAATCATGGACCCGGGGCATCGTGGTCCTGTCCTGGAACAGTGTCAAAGGCGGCGCGACGAATTTTAAAGACGGCCAGAACGTCACTATGCATGAATTCGCCCACCAACTGGACCAGGCGGACGGTGTCGCCGACGGCGCCCCGATCTTGAAAGAACGATCCGCCTATTCCGCCTGGGCCCGGGTCTTTTCCGAAAAATATGAAGAACTTCAGGATAAAGCGGCGCGAGGTAAAAAAAGCGTGATGAACAAATACGGCGCGACCAACCCGGCCGAATTCTTTGCCGTTGCCACCGAAACTTTTTTCGAAAAACCAAGACAGTTGAACAAAAAACATCCGGAACTGTATGAAACGTTGCAGAAATTTTACGAAGTAAACCCCGTTGAGTGGTTATAAATAGTCCAGTTAAAACCCTTCTCTGATGTAGCTGCGACCTTTATGGTCGTCCTTTTTTACCAACCTCTACTGATTATTAATTATAGGCAGGGACAAGCCCTGCAGCTACAAGTTTTACTTAATAGCATTTTAATATGACCGAAAAGAAAAAATTCACAATCGGCATTGCCATCTTCCTCGGTGGCCTGGCTCTCTACCCGATCATCCACACGATGCGTTTACCGGACATGATGTGCATGTACCTGACCGTCCTGATCCACGAACTCGGCCACTGCATTATGTATCTCCTCTTCGGCAAGATCGCCCTACCCCGACTCGATTTCCAATACGGCGGCGCTATGGCCATACCGATCTTTGATCTCGGCTTTTTTGGCTACCTCCTGATCCTGGGCCTGCTCGCCTATCTCGCTTATCAATACCGGGAAAATATCCAGGTTCTGTCCATCCTGATCATCATCGCTGTCATCTATTCGATTCTGAACTTCACCCGGGCCCATCAGGTCATGATCGGCGGCGGCGGCCATTTTTTCGAAGCCATCGGCGCCGGTATCTGTTTTTACCGCTGTCTGATTGCCGGCAATGCCCTGGATTTCGAACGCCCCATCTACGCCGTTCTCGGTTGGTGGATCACCCTGCACGGAATAACCTTTTTTTGGGGATTGGCTAATAATATGTATAAACGGGTGGATTACCTGAATGACCCGGCCCGTTACAATGATCTGGACCGGATCGCGAATATGATGCAATGGGATTTCTGGTATGTCGCCATGTTCTTTTGCGGACTGTTCTTCATTACATTAATACTGACACTCATCCTGGTCGCAAAAAAACTCATGACAAAAGAGGTTCTACCGTAACACCCTGGCCACACTTGCTTTCTTAATCACTACCAACGGCTCTTGCTCCGCCCGGGACGCGGGCGCCGGCGGCCACCGGTCGGGCGCCGGCCTCGGCTTCGCCGCGGCGGCGGTGAGTTGGAGTGACTTCGCAAAAAGGGAATTAGTTTTTCGCGCGGGAAATCCGGAAGTTCCGCTACCGGTAAATCGGTCTTGATCAACCGTTCGATATTTTTGATCTCCGCTCCCTGCTCCGGCGTCGCTAAAGAGATCGCCCGGCCCACGTGACCGGCCCGGCCGGTCCGGCCGATCCGATGCACGTAATTCTCGGTATCATCAGGCAGATCAAAGTTTATCACCACTTCGATCCCGACCACATCGATCCCCCGGGACGCGATATCCGTCGCCACCAGTATCCGGTATTTTCCCCTTTTAAAACCTTCGAGCGCTTCCCGGCGCTGGGCCTGCGTCCGGTCCGAATGGATCTCGGCTGCCCGATGATTCATTTCCCGGAGAAAACGGGTGATCTTCCGTGCCCCGAACTTTGTCCGGGAAAAGATGAGGACGGGCCCGTGATATTGCTTGAGCAGTTTATCCAACAGTTGCTTCTTCGAAAACTTCTTAACGATAAATAATTCCTGGATGATCCGTTCCGGTGCCGTTCCGGACGGAGCCACTTCAATATGCACGGGCAGTTTCATGTGAGCCGAGGCGATCTGCACCACCCCCCCCGGGATGGTCGCGGAAAAAAGCATCGTCTGCCGGCTCTTTGGAACATATTTCAGGATCTGCTCGATCTGCGGCCGGAACCCCATGTCCAGCATCCGGTCCGCCTCGTCAAGGATCAACACATCCACCCCTGATAACCGGACCGTCCGCCGCTTCAGATGATCGGCCAATCGTCCGGGTGTCGCCACCAGCACGCGCGGGTCTTTTTTCAACGCCTTTAATTGAAGATGCATCGACTCTCCGCCGATAATCACCGCCGTCTTGATACCGAATAACGGCACGATCTGCTGAAACACTTCATTCACCTGGAGCGCCAGCTCCCGGGTCGGCGTCAATATTAAACAACAACCGTCGGTCCGGGCAATACGCTGGATCACCGGAATCGCGAAAGCCAAGGTCTTACCGGTCCCGGTTTGGGCCACCCCGATCACATCCTGACCCTCGTTCGCGACCGGGATCGCCTTCAGCTGGATCGGTGTCGGAGTCGTGAACTTCATCCGGTCCAATAGCTCCAGTATCTTCGGCGCGATCCCGAGCCCGTCAAAAGTAACATTTTGTTGCATCATTATTTAAACCTCGCTGAAATTAATAATTCTATATCAAGAAAATTTAAGGCTGTCATACCCTAATCGACTTTAAACTTTATAAAGTTTATCGCTAATTAAGCTTTCCAACTAACTTGTAAAAATATCCGGGGGCGGGCGCTTCAAAAACGCACGGCTGGCCGCTGAACGGATGCCGGAAAGAGATTGAGTGGGCATGCAGGGCCAGACGTTTATCCGACTTATTCCCTTTCCCGTACTTCCGATCACCCACCACCGGATGCCCGATACCGGCCAGATGGACCCGGATCTGATTCTTCCGACCCGTCAACAGATCGACCTCCAGTAAAGTATGATCATCAGCCGTTTTAATTACTTTATAAGCTGTCCGGGCCAACTTCCCTTTTTTCGGATTGGCCGTCGAATACACCATCCGCGCCTGATTCTCAGCCAGATAGCTTTCAATCGTCTCAGCCCGCTTCTCGCACCGACCGTGAACCAAGGCCAGATACTTCTTCCTGGTTTCCGGCCACCGCTCCTGCAAAGCAACCTTGGCTTCGGCGGTCTTCGCGAAAATAAGCACCCCCGAAGTACCACGATCCAACCGATGAACAACAAAAATACGTTTTCGGGATCGGGCGCTCCCCTTGCGGACATAATCGGTCAGGCTGAAATAAACGGTCCGCTCTCTTTCGGTATCCGTGCTCACGGTCAAAAGGCCCGCCGGTTTATTCACTACCAGGATATCTCTATCCTCGTGCAATATCCCCAGCCCCTTCGGCAGATATTTGGTATTCGGTCCGGAACGTTTACTCATAAAATATGATCAATGAAATAAATATTCATCAGTCTATACTTCTGGAACCAAATAATCAAGAAAAATAAGGAAAAGGCAAGGATGGTAACTTAGAAACGAAAGCCAAACAAGCACACAGCATATCAATCATTCCATAGCTTTTAGAGAAGGATGGCGTTCACGCAGTTAAACGAGATCGAGAGAAAGCTGGTAGATTTACCTATTTTCTGTTTCGAGCTTACCCCGTGAGACGTGTGTCTTTTACGGAGGCCTGACCCCGGATTCCAGGTACGGATAATTTTTCGCCGAATTCTTGACACCTTCCATCATATATGCTAATATGGGCATATATACATCAATTAATAAAAGGAAGGATGCCTGGAAAATGAAAGAAGCGATAAGTATTTTTAAAGCGTTGGCTAATGATTCGCGTCTGCGTATTATGCGCGTATTAATCGAGTCAAAACGAGACCTGTGTATCTGCGAGATCATGGATTCCCTGGAACTGCCACAATACAATATCTCCAAGCATATCAAGGAACTGAAAATTGCGGGCCTGGTTACGGAGCGGAAAGAAGGACAGTTTGTCTTTTACGCCCTGGTCCCCCATAAGGACAGGTTCGATCAATTGATCTTAAAATCGCTCGGGGAAATTGATGGCAAAATCATCAAGAAAGACAAGCAACGGATGAAAAAGCGTCTCGCTTTAAGAGTAAAGAATAAATGTGTCGTGGGCATGAGAAAAAAATAAGGATTAAATGAAAGAACGAACGAAATTATTACTGATTATCAGCGTATTTTTGCTGGCTTACTTTATTCCGTTTGAACAGCTCAGATTCCAAAATGCCCTGATGGAATCATTGGCCATGCTCCAGGAGTAC
>DAOWBV010000217.1 GCA_030633885.1 Planctomycetota bacterium | reverse complement strand
TCGCCGGAGTCGGTGAACGGACCCGCGAAGGTAACGATCTTTGGTTAGAGATGAAAGAATCAGGTGTCTTGAACAAAACGGCGTTGGTTTTCGGGCAGATGAACGAACCGCCCGGCGCCCGTCTGCGGGTCGCTCTGACCGCCCTGACCATGGCCGAATATTTCCGGGATCAGGAAGGCCAGGACGTGTTATTATTCGTTGATAATATTTTCCGCTTCACTCAGGCCGGGTCCGAAGTTTCCGCTTTGCTGGGCCGGATGCCTTCGGCTGTCGGTTATCAGCCGACCCTGGCCAGCGAAATGGCCGAACTGCAGGAGCGGATCACTTCCACGAAACGGGGTTCGATCACTTCCGTTCAGGCGATTTACGTACCGGCCGATGACTTGACCGATCCGGCGCCGGCGACCACTTTCGCTCATCTGGACGCGACGACCGTTCTTTCCCGTCAGATCGCCGAACTGGGTATCTATCCGGCGGTTGATCCCTTGGATTCCAGTTCGCGGTTATTAGATGAGTTGATTTTGGGTAAAGAGCATTATCAAACGGCCCGCGAAGTTCAGCAGATCTTGCAGCGCTACAAAGATCTGCAGGATATTATCGCTATTCTCGGGATGGAAGAATTATCTGATGAAGATAAACACGCGGTCTCCCGGGCGCGCCGGATCCAGAAGTTCCTTTCCCAGCCGTTCCACGTGGCCGAAGTATTTACCGGTACGCCCGGTAAATATGTTCCTTTGAAAGATACGATCAGAAGTTTCAAGGAGATCATTGATGGGAAACATGATAATCTTCCCGAACAGGCTTTTTATATGGTTGGCAGTATTGAAGAAGTGATAGAGAAGGCCGAGAAAATGAAATAATGAAACAGTTTGAGCTAGAGATCATTACCCCGGACCAGAGTATTTTCAAAGGGAATGTGACAAAGGTAGTCATTCCGGCGCACGAGGGATATTTAGGTGTATTGGCCGGTCACGCTCCTTTTATTTGCAGTCTGCAGGCAGGTGTCTTGATCGCCGGTGGCGAATCAACCAATCTTGGCTGGGCAATCGGGGGTGGTTTGGCGGAAGTGACGCCACGGAAGGTGACCATTATGGCCGACAGTGCCGAGAAACCGGAAGAGATCGATCTAGACCGGGCCGAAGAATCTTTCCGGCGCGCCTTAAAACGGACCCGGACTTTTCATCCGGAGATCGATATGGCCCGCGCCCTGGGCGCTTTCCAGCGGGCGGAAAATCGGATGAAAGTCAAACGAACAAAAGAATAGGTTAACGGAATAGAGAAGCGATTCCACACTTACGTGTGGGGAATAGGAACAGATACTAAAGACGTAAGCCTGTAGAAAGTGCAATGAAAAATATTTTTTTATTTCTTTCCCGGCAAAAGACCCTGCGGAAACTTTTGTCCACTTCAGGGCCTTTTCAAAAGTTTTCCAAACGATTCGTTTCCGGCGAAACTTTAGCTGAAGGTGTTGCCGCCAGTCGGGAATTGAATCAACAAGGAACCCTGGTGACCCTGGATTGCCTGGGCGAAAGCGTTCAGTCCGAAAAAGACGCGCACGAGGTCGTTCAGGAATACCTGAAAATTATCGAGGCCGTTAAAGCCGAAGATAATTTTAAACTCACCGTTTCTCTTAAATTAAGCCAGTTAGGATTGGCGATTAACGATCAATTTTGCCTGGAAAACATCCGGCAGATCATGCAGTCCGCGAAAAAACATCAAAAACTGGTCACCATCGATATGGAGGATTCTCCTTACACTGATCAGACATTGAAGATTTACCGAGCTATGCTGGAAGAAGGTTTTGGCGGGACCGGAATCGTGTTGCAATCTTATCTCCGGCGGACCGAAAAAGACCTACGGGATATTTTATCCTTTGGGCCGCGGGTCCGGTTATGCAAAGGCGCCTACCAAGAACCGGCGGCGGTGGCTTTCCCGAAAAAGAGTGATGTCGATCGCGGTTACCTTGATCTTTTAAAAATTCTTTTCAGTCCGGATGCCCTCAAAGCCGGGGCTTATCCCGAAGTGGCTACTCACGATGAGAAGATCATCAAATGGACCATCGATTACGCGAAAAAACAGAACATTGCCAACGACCAGTTCGAGTTTCAGATGCTTTACGGGATCCGGAAATATCTTCAGGAAAAGCTGATTCGTCAGGGTTACCGGCTGCGGGTCTATTTACCTTACGGCAGTCATTGGTATCCTTACTTTATGCGGCGTTTGGCCGAACGCCCGGCTAATGTGATATTTTTATTGAAGGGCCTGTTTCTCCGCTGAACTCCCGCTATCAAATTTTGTTGACCGCCTGGCCCGGGATGTTTTTTACCGGGACTCCATTTGACAGATCAGGTTGTTTATAGTATAATAACCTGTTGCAGACGGATTTGAATTTATTCCCCCACTTTAGAGTGGAGTGATTCAATTCGCAGTAACATGAACTTATCCCGACAAAAACTGTCGGGATTTAATTC
>DAOWBV010000164.1 GCA_030633885.1 Planctomycetota bacterium | reverse complement strand
TTTTGGTTAGAATTACTGACTACAATAGGAATGTCCTTGCAAGGAGGGCAATGTTCTTTGTTTGATAGCGCATCTGACAACGAGGAGTTATGAAAATTTTGACGCAAAGTAGTATTTAAAGAAACACAGCATTTAGTCACAACTCTCTCTATTGCTACATGCCCATCTGCTCCTACGCATAATACGACACCGGACATCACTACCGGACTACTGATAGAAAAAATCAGCAGACAAATTAACAGACACCTTAAGGATTTGACTTTTCTATTAAACTTATGTAACATGATTTTAAAGTTAACTCGCTTCTTATTAAACTTGAGCATTACTGTGGACTAGAGTATACTTATAAACAAAAAGCTGTCAATGAAATTTTAAGTCTGATTCCTGCTTTCGCCTATCTACTGACAGACAGGTAGTAATGACATAGGATCGCGAAAAAATTCATTGACAATTAATATCTGTTTAGGATATAATTTAGAACACATAAAATTTTCACGGAAAATTTTATGCAGAGGGGACGGAGCGGTTAATCGAGACGGATTGCTAATGCCACAAAACTGGCACTAAAATGGCACACTAATGTCACATGACTACAAGTGAATTCGGCAGGTTTTTGCCTACTTATTTCTAATTAGCTTTAAAATAAAGAGTTATAGCATATAAATAATTTATTGAGCCGGCTGTAAAAATGATAGGGAAATAGCAAAATGAATGTTGCTAAAATATGTAACTGCCGATTATATAAGGAGAAATAGCTGAACGGTTCATTGCGGCGGCTTGCAAGCCGTATAAAACAGAGAAAGTAAATAGCACTGAAATATATAACACATTACTTTATAAGGACTTATATGGAGAGGTGGCAGAGTGGTCGATTGCGGCGGCTTGCTAAGCCGTTGTCTTGGTTTATACCGGGACCCAGGGTTCGAATCCCTGCCTCTCCGAATCTATGTTATCAGGTAGAAAAAATATAATTTCCCCAAAAAGGTCTTATGCCCACAACATCCAACCAACAAATTATTAAGTGGCTGAATACGGCCATTACCGCTGAAAAAACGGCCTTAACGAACTATCTTCAGTTCGCCCGACAAACCAAAGACGAAACCGGCAAGAATATGTTTATCCGCCTGGCTCAGGACGAATACTCTCACATGGATTTACTGGAAAAAGAGCTGGAAACAGTCCAGGCCAGCAAAAAATGGATGCCCGCGAAATTAAAAAAATCGGATATCGAAAAGATCGTCCCTTCGTTAAAAAAACTGGAGAACATCTCGCAGGGAATGAAAGGAGACGCCGAAACCACGATTTTAACCACGGCCCGAGACGCTGAAAAGGAAGCCATGGAGTTCTATGCCGAGATCGCCGAAAAAATTGATGACCCGGCGGCCCGGAACTTACTGAACCGCCTGGCGGAAATGGAAGAATCCCATTATGAGATCCTGCAAGCAGAACTTGATTATATTAACAAAACCGGTTTCTGGATGGGCTTCAAGGAAGTTTCTTTCGAAGCAGAATAATCATGAAGAAACCAAACGATCTATATTATTCTAATACTCATCTCTGGATACGATTGGAAGAAAACAATGAAGCCTATCTGGGGATAACGGATAATGTCCTGAGCGACTGGCATGAAATCACGCAAATAACTTTACCGAAAAAGGGGAAAGAAATTGAGTACAACCTGCCCTTTGGTGAAATAGAATCCACTGATAACGTACTTAACTTAATTTCTCCCATTAATGCTCAGGTCCTGGCGGTTAACAATAACTGCCGGAAAAACCAGGGACTCGTCTTAAATGATCCTTATGATGACGGTTGGTTACTCAAGATAAAATTAGCTGACGTCTCCGAACTTAATACATTAATGAATAGCGATGATTACGAAAATTTAGTCGACCAAGAAGAAGAAACTATGGTCGGCGAGGATAGTTACGAGGAATATTAACCGGATAATTTGATCAACCACCAACGATCAGGTTTCTTTAGATCAGGTCGAATCAAACAATACTCACCTTTCATTTTCCGCCCGCTTAATTTCAAACGAAGAATATTCCGGCTCCACTCTTTTACCTGATAAGTCCCACGGTCCCAGATCCGGACGGTCCCTCGGCCGCGACTGATCTTGCCTTGATAGGTAAGATATACCAAGCGATGATCATTCAGACGTCGAGCCAATAAGCAAAAAGCACCGGGCGAACATGACCGAAGCGACCAAGTCTTCAGAACCTGACGCCGATGCACCATTAAATCAAAATGGACTGAACTCTTTTTGATATGTTTCTGGATAACGAATTGAGGCATAAAATACAGGCTAAAAGATTACAGCTTAAACCGTTTAATCTTACGATACAGGGTTCTTTCACTGATCCCGAGCATTTTCGCGGCGGCGGCCCGGTTTCCCTGAACCAGACCCAGAGTATTCCGGATCAATTCCTTTTCTGCTTGCTCCAGCGGAATACCGGCGGGTAACAATTTATTCAGCCGGGTTTCGGCGCGGGGTTTAAAAATATATTCGGGGATATCGCTCTTTTCAATCTGTGATCCCTGGGCCGTGACCAACATGCTTTCCACACAATTTTTTAATTCCCGGACATTACCCGGCCAATAATACTTTGTTAACACATTCATGACCTCGGGCGAAACTGAACTGATATTTTTATGATGGGCTCGATTAAATTCCTTCATAAATGATTCGACCAGTAAAGGGATATCCATCATCCGTTCCCGTAAGGGCGGCAGATTAATAGTAACCACTTTTATCCGGTAATAAAGTTCTTCCCGGAACTGACCTTTTGTGACCAGCTCTTCCAGGTTCTGATTGGTGGCCGCAATCAATCGAACATCGATTTTGATCGGTTGGTTACTCCCAACCCGAAAAATCTTACCGTTTTCGATAACGCGCAGTAATTTTATCTGGGTGGAAACCGGCATATCTCCGATCTCATCCAGAAATAAAGTGCCGAGATGGGCAAACTCAAAACGCCCTTTCCGCTGGGCGATCGCGCCGGTAAAAGCCCCCTTCTCGTGGCCGAAAAGCTCGCTTTCCAGAATCCCTTCCGATAACGCGGCGCAATTTAAAGCGACGAAATGATTATTCTTGCGGGAACTGTTAAAGTGGACCGCCCGGGCAAAAAGCTCCTTACCCGTCCCGCTTTCTCCCTGAATCAATACGGTCGCGTTGGTGTCAAACACCTGCTTGACAGTCTCAACTGCCTGCCGCATCGATTGGGAATTACCGATGATCCCCTCAAAACTGAATTTCTCATCGATTTGCCGACGCAGGAAGACATTGTCACGGATCAGTCGCAGTTTCTCAGCCGCTTTTCCGGCAATCGCTCGAAGCTCTTTGATATTGACCGGTTTTTGAAGATACGTCAATGCCCCGGACTGCATCGCCTCGACCGCGGTTTCGACACTGGGGTAACCGGTCATCATGACCACCTGAATATCGGGATTCTTTTTTTTGGCCTCCTTTAAAACAGTCAGACCATCCATCCCGTGCATCATCAGATCGGTAAAAATAACATCAAACTGGTCATCAGCTAATTTCCGCAAGCCGGACTGGCCGGAAAAAGCGACGTCACACCGATAGCCAACTTTCCGCAAGCTTTCCGCGGCCGCTTCGGCATGATCTTTTTCATCATCAATAATAAGAATTGAAACTTTTTCCGTCATGACGCCACCTTTATCGGCAATCTAATTATAAAACAACTACCTTTACCCACTTCCGACTGGACTGAAATCGAGCCGTTATGCTCCTCAATGATCCGACGGGCAGTCGGCAGACCCAATCCAGTCCCGGTTTTTTTCGTGGAATAATAGACATTAAAAATTTTCTCTCTAACGTCCGGGGTCATCCCCAACCCGGTATCAGTAAACTCCAGTTCGACCTGGGTATCAGCCAAGCGGGTTTTCACGATCAATTCACCGCCTTCCGGCATGGCCTGCCGAGCGTTGATCATAATATTCAAAAGCGCCTGTTTCATCAGTTTACCATCCAGATCCAATTCCGGCAGCGATGGCTCGTAATACTTCAAGATCCTGATGTTTTTCTGCGCAGTTTCCTCACGAATAAACGTTAAAATATCATCGATCAGTGAATTGATATCTGTTGGTTCCAATTGCAAAACATGGCGACCGGCAAATTTCAGAAAATCGTCAAGGGTTTCTTCCATCCGTCTGGTCTCCCTCAGTAAAATCAGGATCTTCTGGTAAGTCTTTTTTCCCTTCGGCGTCGGGTCATCGGCCCATTCTTCCTGCAAAAGCTGGAGATTAACATTCAATGTACTTAAGGGATTCCTGATCTCGTGCGCCAACCCGCCGGCCAGGGCACCGAGAAAAGCCAGCCGCTGCTCTTGCTTGGCATCTACCCCA
>DAOWBV010000215.1 GCA_030633885.1 Planctomycetota bacterium | reverse complement strand
TTTCTTTTAAAATATCTATATCCGGCCCGAACACCTTAATCGCCACATCTGATTTAATACCGGATATAAGTTCATTTACTCTCAAAGCAATGGGCTGGGAAAAGGAAGCCCTGATGCCCGGAATTTTATTGAATTCTTCCTCTATATCTTTAATCAGGTCTTTTTTAGTCCGTCCTGATTTCCACTGACTATAGGGTTTAAGCATAATAAACATATCGTTCTGCTCAGGTCCCATTGGGTCTTCTGATATTTCGGCCCGGCCTGTCTTGGTCACGATAGTTTTAACTTCATCAAATTCCAGAAGTCTCTTTTCTATTTCGGTGGTTACCTTTTTTGAGCCGTCTAACGATGCGGTTGGCAGTCTGACAATATTTATGGCTATGGCGCCTTCATCAAGTGACGGAAGAAATTCTACCCCGATTTTCGGGATCAAGGCCATTGAGGCGATAAATATTATCACCACCCCGATAAGCACCGGCCCGCGGAACTTAAGAGCGCCCTTAAGCAGCGGCAGATAAATTTTATTAAGTAATTTAACCACCGGATTCCGGCCGCCCTGTTTTTTAGGCAGAATTATAAGACTGAAGACAGGTACAAAAATAATGGCGACGATCAAAGAACCCAGCATGGTAAAGCAGAGCGTCAGCGCCAATGGTTTAAACATTTTCCCTTCCATCTGTTCCAGGGTAAAAAGTGGAAAGAAAACAATAATAATGATCAGGATAGAGAAAAATACCGGCCGGACAACTTCGACACTGGCATTTTTGATGATTTCTATTTTGGGTAATTTTGAATTCTCAGGGTCTCTCAAATGCCTCACGATATTTTCCGCGAACACGATCGCCCCATCAACAATAATTCCAATCGCCACCGCCATACCGCCCAGAGACATCAGATTGGCGGTAACGTTATATTTATTCATCAATATAAAAGCAATTAAAGCGGATAAAGGAAGCGCCAGGGCCACGATTATTGCCGCCCTGAAATTCCACAGGAAAATAAATAGAATCAGGATGACAAATATTCCGCCCTGAAAAAGGGCGTTTTTAATCGTGCTGACACAAGATTGGATCAGGGATGTCCGGTCATAAAAAGCATTAATCTTCACATCTTTTGGCAGACTTTTTTGAATTTCAGGGATCTTTTTCTTAACCCGGTCAACCACTTCTTTAGAGTTTTCGCCCTTAAGCATGATGACCATTCCGGCCACCGCCTCGCCTTGACCGTCCCTGGTTACCGCGCCCTGACGGGTCATATGTCCGATTTGAACATCAGCCACATCTTTAATAAAAAGCGGTGTTCCGTCTTCGGCGTGAAGGACGATATGTTCAATATCAGATATAGAATTAATTAATCCCACCCCTCTGATATAATTCTGTTCCCATCCTTTTATTATAAAATTACCTCCGGCATTGGCATTATTGGCCGAAATAGCTTCATAAACATCTTTGATAGTTATTTTATATTTATTAACGATCTCAGGTTTAACCAGAACCTGATATTGCTTTACAAATCCGCCAAAGCTGTTTACTTCGTTGACACCCGGAATAGTTCTCAGTTGACGGGAAATAATCCAATCCTGAATGGTCCGCAGTTCCATGGCTGTCTTGGTATCACTTTCCAGGGTGTATTGATAGATTTCTCCTAACCCAGTGCTAATCGGACCCATCTCCGGCTCAACACCGGGTGGCAGGTCTTCTTTGGCCAATTGAAGGCGTTCAAAAACGATCTGACGGGTAAAATAGGTATCGTAATTATCCTCAAAGACAACAATCACCTGAGAAAAACCTGATTTTGAAAGAGAACGAACTTCTCTCACACCCGGTAAGCCGTTCATCTGAATTTCTATCGGGAAAGTAATTTGCTGTTCAACATCTGTCGGAGCAAGTCCCGGAGTTTCGGTGAGTATCATTACCTGGGTATTTGACACATCGGGAAAGGCGTCAATTGGCAGCTCTTTCCATGAATATGCCCCTAACACAACAAGGGTGAGCACAATAAAAACAATCAGATAACGCTGTTTAAGTATAAATCTGAAAAAGCCTGACATATTTAAATCTCCAAGAATTATTTATAATGGTTTAATCCGCGCAACCCGCGCCCATCTTTGATCTGAGCACGTCTGATTTCAAGACAAAAGAGCCATAACTTACGATCTCCTCACCTGAGGTAACTCCTTTTATAATCTCAATAAAAAGACCTGAGCTTTTTCCGGTTATCACCCGGCGTCTGACGAAGTAATTACCTTCCAGTCTTTTAAAAACAAATTTATCTCCTTCATCTTCAAGTACGGCTTCTTTAGGAACCGTCAGAACTTCTTTCCTTTGGCCGGTAGCGAGATCAATTTTACAGAACATTCCCGGACGAAGAAGAGACTCTTTATTTTCAACGCTGATCCTGACTTTTACGGTCCTGGTCGCCTCATCAGAAACAGCCGAAACATAATCTACCACCCCTTCGAGACCCGATTGCTGGCGGAAGCCAAGAGGCG
>DAOWBV010000092.1 GCA_030633885.1 Planctomycetota bacterium | reverse complement strand
TGAACAAATTCTGCATGTGTTCCCCAGGGCACCTTCGGAAAAAAGTAAAATGCCCCGTCCGGCTTAACGAATTCAAAGTTATCCTGTAATCCCGCCATCACCAGATCTCTTTTTTTCTCTGAATCTTTAACCTGGGCGCTCATATCGTAATCCAGCGCGGCCACCGCGGCTTTCTGCAATGGGGCCGGCGCGCAGACAAAAGACCATTGCTGTAACACGGTCATCTTTTCAATGATCTCCTTGGGACCGACCGCGAATCCTAACCGCCAACCGGGCATACCGTAACTCTTGGAAAAACTCCGGACCATAATAGTTTGGGGATAATACTTTAAAGCGCTTTCCAACGGCGCGTCGTAAACAAACTTATGGTAAACTTCGTCGGACATAATGATTAAATTATGAGACCGGGCGATCTCAACCAATAGCTGTATTTCTTCTTTCGTGTAAATGATCCCGGTCGGATTGGCCGGCGTGCTGATTATGATCATTTTTGTCTTCGGCGTGATACCGGCCAAAATTCTTTCTTTCGTTAGCCGGAAATCAGGGTAGGTATCCATAAATTTCGGTACCCCGCCGGCCATATTGATCACGTGCGGATATAAAGCGAAGTAAGGATCCGGGATCAGGACCTCATCGCCTTCATTGATCAACGTCAACATCGCCAGCGTGATCGCGCCCGCCCCGCCGGACGTAAACACTAACCCATCCGGTTCTTCTTTGAATTCCTGCTTGAACTGAGCGGTGATCTTTTCGTGCAATTCCGCGATCCCCTGAGTAACCGTGTAGCGGTTAAATCCCTGGTTGATCGCTTCAATGGCCACGTTCTTTATTTCACGAGGCACGTCAAAATAAGGCTGGCCGATGGACAGATCGATCGGGTCTTTCAAAGTCAAGGCGAGATTAAAGGCCTGTCGGATCTTGGAAGCTTGGATCTTGAGAGCGCGTTTGGCGATCAGCGAAGTTTGTTTTGAAGTCATATATAGTAAATATATCTTTAACGAAGTAAAGGGTCAAGGAAAATCGGATTTTCTCTTGCCTGCCTGCCGAAAGGCAAGGTTGACCCCGTTAGAAGTAGTCCCGATATATCGAGACGCCCCAGAATATTTTTGGCGTGACTTCTAACGGGGTTGACAAATTAAAATCTTACGGTATAATACATCCCCATGATTGACCCGTCAGTAAAAATACCGGTCGAGAATAAAAATCTTTTCTGTCGCGATCTGCCTTCTCAACCGCAACCCGGCCTCGGGAAGGTTTTAGTCACCGGGGCTTCCGGTTATATCGGGGGCCGGCTGGTCCCGGAACTATTAGCCCGGGGCTATCAGGTCCGGGTCATGGTCCGGCGCGCTTCACCGATCGATCAGGAACTCTGGCCCGGGGCGGAAATCGTCGTGGCCGACGCGCTCAAGATCGATCAGTTGCAAAAAGCCCTGGCCGGTATTAACACGGCCTATTACCTGATCCATTCTTTATATCTCGGCCCGAAAGAATTTGAAGCGGCCGATATCAAAGCGGCGGTTAACTTCAGAAAAGCCGCCGCCCGACAGCGGATCAAACGGATCATCTATCTGGGCGGGCTGGGCGATATTCGCAACCCCCTGTCCTCTCACCTGCGTAACCGGATCGAAGTCGCGGCCAGACTGAAACGCGGCCCGGTCCCGGTCACCATCCTCCGGGCCGCCGTTATTATGGGCTCGGGCAGCGCTTCTTACGAAATCATTCAACACCTGGTCAGAAAAGCGCCGTTTCTGCTCATTCCCCACTGGGCCAAAAGTAAATGCCAGCCCATTGCCATCCGGGACATAATCAAATATCTGGTCGGTGTCCTGGAAATACCGCAAACGGCCGGTCAAAACTTTGATGTCGGCGGACAGGACATTTTAACTTATGAACAAATGCTCAAGATCTGGGCGCGAGTTCTCCGGAAAAAAAGAATTTTTATTTCTTTCACCTTTGGCTGTATTCCATTTTACGCTTATCTGACCAGTCTCCTCACCCCGGTCCCCCATTTTATTACTCAGTGTCTGATGGAAGGACTGAAAAACGAAGTTGTCTGCCAGGATAATCGCATCAAAAAAATTCTGCCTTTTGAACCGCTGAGTTATAAAAAATCAATTGTCCTGGCCCTTTCCCGGGAAGAACAGGATCAGGTCTCGACCCGCTGGTCGGACGCTTATCCCCCGGCCCACGAACTGGCTTTAAAACTGCACGAGTTAAAAAACGGACCTGATTACACGGCGCGTGATTCACTGGTCACCGACAAAAAAGCTTCAGCCCTATTTCGTTCTATCTGTCAGATCGGCGGGCGGGAAGGATGGTTTCATAGTAACTGGATGTGGTGGTTACGGGGCGGGATCGATCGGATCCTGCTCGGGGTAGGTTCTTCCCGCGGACGGAAAAGTCATTCCCGATTAAAAATCAATGACGTGATCGACTTCTGGCGGATCGAAGACCTGCAACCGAACAAACGACTGCTCTTACGGGCCGAAATGAAATTACCCGGCCGCGCCTGGCTGGAATTCACCATTAAAGAAAAAACACAGCAAAGAGAATTAGCGATCACCGCTTATTATCAAACGGCCGGTATCTTCGGAAGATTATACTGGTATCTCTTTATCCCTTTCCACACCTTTATCTTCAAAAATCTGATCGTCCAGATAGAAAAAAGAAGTTAATTTTCGATCCGGATGGCCACCGTTTTCCCGCGCATGATCGGTAGCCGGTTGAGGGTCGCGATCGCCCGGCGCACATCGGCTTCCCGGGAATGACGGGTAATCACCCGGACATTACCGCAACGCGGCTGGCCCGGGACCAAACTGGCCGTCGCCCCGGTAATACTGATCCCGGCACGACCCAGAACCGTGGTCAGCTTACCGATCACCCCGGCCTTATCAACGATCGGAAACCGCAAGTAATAATCAGACTCGACCTGATGAATCGGCACGATCTTTTTCCTGCCCCAGTAAATATTATCAATGGTCAAAGTATGACTGACAATACTGCCGGCCAGATCGATCGTATCCGCCAGCAGAGCGCTGGCCGTCGGCATTGGACCGGCCCCCTTACCGGTAAACATCATTTTACCAACCGCGTCGCCGTTCAAGTAAACGGCATTGAATTCCTGCCGGACCGAAGCCAGCGGATGGGTCTTGGGAATCATCGTCGGATGAACCCGGAGTTCAACCTGATTTTTCACCAACCGGCCGATCGCCAATAACTTAACCACCAACCCGAATTCTTCAGCGTTTTTAACGTCTTCCAATTCTATTTTCTGGATACCTTCAACATAAATATCTTTCATCCGCGTCTTGGTCCCGAAAGTCAACGAAGAAAGAATGGCCAGTTTATGAGCCGTGTCCAGTCCGCTGATATCCAGCGTCGGGTCCGGTTCGGCAAACCCTTTTTGCTGGGCCTGTTTTAAGGCGTCGGCAAAAGATTGTTTTTTTTCGGTCATCTGGGTCAGGATATAATTGGTCGTCCCGTTCAGGATCCCCATTAAGGAATCGATCTTATTGGCCAGTAATCCCTCGCGGATAGACCGGATCACCGGGATCCCGGCGCAAACACTGGCTTCGTATGAAACCTGTCGTTTGTAACGATAAGCCGTTCGCATTATCTCCGGTTCATGTTCGGCCAGAACGGCCTTGTTGGCCGTGACCACATGTTTCCCGGCCTTGAGTGATCGCAGGATCAACCGTCGCGGTGCGGGCACTCCCCCTAAAACTTCAACGACGATATCGATCTCTTTATCCTGAATGATCTCATCCGCCCGGGTAGTCAACAACGCCTTTGGCACCTGACGGGCTTTTCTTTTATTCCGCACCAGGATCCGGGTGATCTTTAACTTCAGACCGGTTCTTTTTTCGATAAACTGCCTCTGCTGTTTAAGCAGTTTGACCAGACCGGTCCCGATCTGCCCGCAACCAAACAAACCGATTTTTACTTCCTTATTTTTCATAACATTTCCTTTTTGCACGAAAACTCGAAATTATAAAACCTCGAATTTTAATTATTTTTTCCGGTTTTCATTCTTTCGAGATTTCGTGTTTAGATCTGGTCCAGCATCTGCTCCAGATCCGCGATCAAATCACGCTTGTCTTCAATGCCAACAGATAACCGGATCAATTTTTCCGAAATACCGATCTTTTTCCGCACGTCCGCCGGCACCGAAGCGTGGGTCATGGTCGGCGGATGGTTGATCAGCGACCGGACGCAACCCAGACTTTCGGCCAGCGAAAATATCTTCGTCGAGGCCACCAATTTTTTTGCCTGATCATCAGTGCATTTCGGTTCAAAAGATAACATCGCCCCGAAATCCCGCATCTGTTTTTTGGCGATCTCGTGACCCGGATGACCCGGCAGGCCGGGATAATAAACTTTTTCCACTTTCGAATGCTGCTCCAGGAACTCGGCCACCGCTCGGGCATTTTCACAGTGACGTTCCATCCGCAAGGCCAGAGTCTTGATCCCCCGCAAAACCAGAAAACAATCCAGCGGACTGGCCCCGGTCCCGACCGCGTTTTGATAAAACTTATATTGCTCGTGCAGTTTTTCGTCGTTGGTGATCACCGCTCCGCCGACGATATCTGAATGACCACCCAGATATTTAGTCGTGCTTTGCAAAACCACATCCGCGCCCAGGTCCAGCGGCAACTGCAAATAAGGCGTGGCAAAAGTATTATCCACCACCACCGTCAGCTGACTCTTTTTCCCGATAGCCACGGCCGCTTTAATATCGGTCACTTTCAACAAAGGATTGGACGGCGTTTCCAGCCAGAGCAGTTTGGTATTCGCTTTGATCGCCCCGGAAATATTATTCAGATCAGTCGGATCGACAAAAGTGAACTCAATATTATAATTCTGGAATACCCGGGTGAATAACCGGTAAGTCCCGCCGTAAATGTCACTGGCCGAGACGACATGATCGCCGGATTTGAAAGTATTCAAAATGTTATTGACCGCCGCCAGCCCGCTCGAAAAAACCAGCGCGTACCTGGCGTTTTCCAACGGCGCCAGATTTTTTTCCAGCGCCTGCCGGGTCGGGTTATCGGTCCGCGAATACGAAAAACCTTTCGGCTGACCGGGCGCCGGCTGGACGTAAGTCGATGCCTGGTAGATCGGCGTTATGATCGCCCCGGTCTCCTTATCCGGTTCCTGTCCCTGATGGATCGCTTTAGTCGCAAAATGCATGATTAGTCTCCCATAAAATAAACAACAGATTTAACTAACAAAATATCATTTTAAATAATCCGAGAAATCCGCTTAATCCCGCTGTTAGAAAAATGCGTCATGGATCGCCCGCACCGATTTTTTTAAATCCTTTTCCTGCACAATAAAATAATAAGCGACGGTCGAAGCGCCGGCCGAGATCATTTCCACGTTCACACCCACCCGGGCAACGGCCGCGAAGACCCGCGCCGCTAAACCCTTGGTCCGGATCAATCCTTCACCAACCACCCCGACCAGGGCAATATCTTTTTTGGTCTCTATTTTGTCGACCACTTTCATCCGCGCCTGTTTCAAAACGCGCGCGGCAACGGTCACGTCCCGCTGCGCCAATAGAATATTAATTGAAGTCTGGGAAGTGATCACCGATTTGATGTTTATCCCCAACGGCGTAATGTGGGAAACCGCCTCCCGCAACACACCGGGCTTATAACCCACCCCGGGCCCGAGGATCTTGACCACCCCCAGATCCCGGTCATAAGAAACGCCCTTAATGATACCCTTTTTCTCGTAACCTTTCGGCAAAATCCGCGTCACCCCGTTTGAAAGTTTACCCTGAGCCTGTCGAAGGGACCGGAAAGTATTCCGGATCGCGACCGGAATATTCTTCAACATGACCGGCTCCACCGTCTGGGGATGCAATATTTTCGCTCCGAAGTAAGCCAGTTCGGCCGCTTCGTCATAAGAAAGAATGTCGATCAAATGGGCCTTCGGCACGATCTCCGGATCGGCGGTCATAAAACCATCGATACTTTTCCAGATAACCAATTCCTTCGCGTTCAAAACATGGGCCAGCACGGCCGCGCTGTAATCGCTCCCCCCGCGTCCGAAAGTGGTCGTTTGGCCGGACTCATCACACCCGAAAAAACCGGTCACCACCGGTGTGATCTTACGCCGGAGAAGGGGCCGGATCACCCGCTGAACTTTCGGCGCCGCTTGCTCCAAAAGCACCGTCGCGTTCCCGAAATCACCGTCCGTCACCAGCCCGATCTTATCCGCTTCCAGGACCCGGGCTTTTTGGCCGGCCGCGACCAGCACTTCCGCCAGCAACCAAACCGATAACCGTTCCCCGAAACTTATGATCAGATCACTGATCTTAGGCGTCAGGTCTTCAGTGTAACTCACGCCGTAAAGCAACCGTTCCAATTTATTAAAAATACGTTTTAAGGCCATGGCTGTCTCTGATCGAACCGAATAACGGGTCGGGCAGGCTTTTTTGAGAACAGAATAATGCTGTTTCTTCAACTGTTCCAGTAACAGTCTGATCTCTTTTTCATTTTGTCGCGCCGGATACCGCAAAAAGGATTCTAATTTGTTGGTCACTCCACCCAAAGCGGAAAGTACGACCACCTGGTCCTTCTTTTCCCGCTTAATGATCTGAGCGATCAATTTCAAAGAGTCCGCGTCTTTTAAACTGGCCCCGCCGAATTTTAATACTTTCATGGTTTGTACCAAAAACAAAAAAAACCCCGTGCCAAACGCACAGGGTTTAAAATTAAACTCACTGGGCAGTTTAGCACTTTTTTTTCCGCCCCGCCGAAGGACGGGTCTGTCCTCTGGCAGCCAGAGGACGGATCAGCTCTATGGCTGATAAGTGGTTGCAATTACCATAACTCAATCCACCGTTGCTAAATATACTAAAATATCCGCGGTTGGTCAAAAGAATTTTACTCATTCAAAAAATATTTTTATTGCCGGCAAAAAATGTTAACATACTATCACCAAACCCCAAGCCGGCTCTAATAAAAAATCGGTTAAATCCGCTTAATCCTGTTGTTAAAAATGAATCTAACTCAAAAAGACAAAAAATACCTCTGGCGTCCGCTCGCCCCGTTAGAGATCAGTGATAATATCTTAATCTTTGGCGAGAGAATATCCATTTTTTAATTATAGTAAGGTTAATTGAGAAAACTTTTTGACGGTCGCCCACGGGCGACCTATCTCTAACGGGGTTTACCCAACACCACATTAATATGAGAAAAAAACAATATCTGGTTAAAAAGGATAAGAAATATATTTGGCATCCGTTCACCCAGATGCAAGACTGGCTGAAGGATGACATTCTTATTATCGACCGGGGCCGGGGAAATTATCTCTACGATATCAAGGGGCGACGCTATCTGGATGGGGTCTCGTCCCTCTGGTGCAATGTTCACGGCCATCGGAAAGAACCGATCGACCGGGCCATCAGGAAACAACTTAACCAGATCGCCCATTCGACCATGCTGGGCCTCTCACATCCGACCGCCATCAAGCTAGTCGAACAATTGATCAAGATTACCCCGACCAACCTGACCCGGGTGTTTTATTCCGATGACGGATCGACGGCCATGGAAATCGCCCTGAAAATCGCCTACCAGTATTTTCAAAACACGGGCCAACAAAAGCGAACAAAGTTCATCGCCCTCGAAAGTTCATACCACGGAGACACCATCGGCTCGGTGAGTGTGGGCGGAATTAAAACGTTCCACTCTATCTTTCGGCCTCTACTGTTTGAAACATTTTTTGCCCCCGCACCGCATCCGTATCGTTTCAACGGTAGCAAAAAAAATTGCGCCCAATACAGCCTCGACAAAAGTAAAGATATAGTAAAAACCAACAGCGGC
>DAOWBV010000181.1 GCA_030633885.1 Planctomycetota bacterium | reverse complement strand
TGGGTAATCCTTGATCCCGCCGCAACCGGCTAAGATCAAGAGACAGGTCAGTGAGATCAGGAAAAAGTATTTCAATCGCATTTTGGTTTCTTTTCGTACTAAGATCAAGTGTAATCGCTATCTGAAATTCATTTTATCATTTCAGTGCCGGGAGTCAATTAAATTTGATTTAAAATTTAATTTGACCCTGAACGAAGTGAAAGGGCAGGGTCTCACGAGATTCTGCGTCATGTTTTCTGCCTGCCCGGTGAAACTGGATCTGTCGGCCGGCAGATGTTCCTCCGGATGAGGGGTCGAGTAATACCTGGGCTTTATTCAACATCTGTGACGAAGACTAACCCTGTCGCCTGATACCTTGACACCTTATTTTACAAAAGAGGGTTTTTAGACTTGTTGACATCCTGAATAAATGTGATATAATTTTAATGATGAAAAAAGTTGATGGATTGGATAAACTGATAACGTCGCTCAGCCAAATGCCGGGAATCGGCAAAAAAACGGCCCAGCGGTTGGCTTTTCATATAGTTAAAATGCCTGAAGAAGCTGTCCGGGGTTTGATCCAGGCGGTTGAGAAAGCCCGGACGTTGACTTATTGCCCGGTTTGTTTTAATTTAAATCAGGCTGAGACAGGATGTTCTATTTGTAATGATGACCGGCGTGACCGGAACGTGATCTGTGTGGTGGAACAGCCCAGTGATCTCTGGGCGTTGGAAAACAGTGGTGTTTTTCATGGGCTTTATCATGTGTTGCTGGGCCACATTGCCCATTTGGATAATGTCAGTCCAGAGGATTTAACGATCAAACAGTTAATGGGGAGGGTTCGGCAGAATAATATTAAGGAACTTATTCTGGCGACTAACCCGACCGTAGAGGGCGACGCGACGGCTCTTTATATTCAAAAGCTACTCGAATCTTCCAATATTAAAGTGACCAGGTTGGCCCGGGGAATACCGACCGGGAGTACGATCGAATACGCCAGTAAAGTTATTCTGGCGGACGCTCTTCAGGGGCGGAAAAATTTGTCTGGTTAAAAGCAGGGTGGATAAGTCATGAAGATGGAATTAGGCCTGCATCAAAAATTACAGCAGAAAATGACACTGAGCATTCAGATGGTGCAGTCAATTGAGATTTTGCAATTAGCGGCCGTCGAGTTATCAGCGGTTATTGAACAGGAGCTGGAAGAAAATCCAACGCTGGAGGTCGTCGAGGCAAAAGTCAGTCCGGACGATAAAAAGAAAGAATCGGCCAAGGAATCGGAAGAAAAGTCAGAGCCGGCTTCAACCGTGGAGATTCTGGATGCCAGTCGGGAACTGATCGGGCCGACCCGCGTCCGCCGGGGAGTCAGTAGTGGCGATAAAAAACTGGAAGCCTTTCAAAATACACCGGGCAAATCTATCAGTTTGCAGGACTATTTGTACCGTCAGTTTATTATGATGGAAATATCCGATGAGGTTAAAAAGATCGGTGAAAATATCATTTATAATATCGATAATAATGGGTATTTGCAGGTTTCGATGGAAGAAGTAACTCAGGCGACCGGGACTTCTCCGGAACAGGCGGCGGAAGTATTGGAGTTGATCCGGAAGCTTGATCCGCCCGGAGTGGGGGCCGGTAATCTTTCTGAATGTTTACTTCTCCAGTTGCAGGAAGGTGACCCTGATCTCGAACTGAAAAAAAATCTGATCAATCAACATCTGGAAAATATTAAATTAAACAAGATCCCTTTGATTGCTAAAGAATTGAACCGGAGTATCGATGAGATTAAAAAGGTGGTTCAGGAAATAACCAGTTTGAATCCTCATCCGGGAGCTGATTTTTCGGGCGAAAAAGTACCGCATATTATGCCTGATATTATTGTGCGTAAAATCGACGGTCGTTATGAGGTCACTCTGGAGAGCGGGTATATCCCGAATCTGGCGATCAGTTCATATTATCAGGGGATAGCGAAGGATAAAGCCTCAAATCCTAAAGTGAAGGAATTTGTCACGCAAAAGATCTTATCCGCCCGGCGGTTAATGACCGCCATTCAGTTACGACAAACCACTCTTTACCGGATTGCTAAAGAGATCGTGACCGTCCAGGGCGGATTTTTAGATGAGGGAATAGCCCATTTAAAACCGCTGAAAATGCAGAAAGTCGCGGATGAGTTGGACTTACACGTTTCCACGATCAGCCGGGCGATTGCCGCTAAATACATACAGACGCCTCGTGGTATTTTCAGTTTAAAGTTCTTTTTTTCGCGGGCGGCTGAAACTATCAGCGGAGAGGTCCAGACTCATAACCGGGTGATCGAGTTGATAAAAAAAATGATCACTCGAGAAGACAAGAAAAGCCCGATGAGTGATGAAGCGATTGTGGAAGAGTTAAAGAAAGAAGGGGTGACTGTGGCCCGTCGGACAGCGGCAAAATATCGGAAATTACTGAAAATACCTTCTTCGGTCAGAAGAAAAGAATATTGATGAAAACTCTAAATAAAATTTTTAGTTGTTCCGCCGGCGGCTAGTCGCAGAAATAAATTAGAATTATCTCGACCCGCTTCGCCGGAGCGAAGCGAGGCGAGCAAAAACTGTTGGGATTAATTCGCTCTAGGTAAGCCCAAGGAACTAACTACCGCGGTCCCTTTGGGATCGTGCCGATGACTTACGTCATCCGACGTAAGTCAGGCATTCATTGAAGGAGAGATTTATGAGTGAACGTCAGAATGATTTATCTGAGCAACCGTTGGATTCAAACCCAAAAGATCCGGTTGAGAGTTCTGAGTCAGCCGGCCAGTTACCGGTCGATGAAGAGGTAATTGAAGAAATCAGTGAGCAGGATTTGGACAATGTTTTGGGGGGGGCGGAAACTGATTCTGCGGCGGATGGCGTTCAGGTGGAACCGGAGGTTATTCCGCTGAAGGAAACGATGGTGCCGGGTGGCCGGGTCAAGCCATCGTCCGAAAAATCAAAGAAATTGAGCCCGGCGGTTAAACCCCTGAAAAAAAATAACAAATATGGGTCGCGTCCTTTTGCCGTGCCGCCGGCCAAGAGTTCCCGGAATATGCTCTATTTAGTTATTTTGCTGGCAGTTATGCTTTTAGGTTTTATGGCGTTTGCCGCTTTTATGATGCATAAAACAAAAAAACACTATGAAGATAGTTACAAATCTAAGATTGATAAACTCAATAAAGAGATTAGCGCTTCTAATGCAAGCTGGGTTGAGAAAACCAAGCAGCTTGAAGACGATCAGGCGAAATTAAAGTCGAAATATGGTGTTGTTTTAGGAGATTTTCAGCGGACCCAGAAAGAAAGAGACGATCTGACTCAAAAGAATGAGGGGTTGGAAAACGATCTGAGTGAATTGGGATCTAAAAAAGAAGACCTGGATGAAAAATTAAACGAGACGTCTTCTCTTTTGGAAGAGACGAAAAATAATCTGGGAGAAGTGATTGATCGTAATACGCGCCTGATCGGAGAGAAAGTTGATCTGGAGAACCTCAAGGAAAAAATCGAGCAAGAGTTAGAGCAGACGACGAATGAATACGAAGTCTTAGTCGCCGAAGCAGCGGCCCGGGCCGAAGCGGCCGAAGCCCGGCGGTTAAGCGATGAAGCTGAGTATAAAAAATACAAGACTTCCGCGTTGAATATTATTGGTGGTTTGAATAAAGTTAATGATTTGGTCGTTACCGGTGTTAATTTCACGCAGTTTAAAGATTTAATCAGAGATTTGAACATTGATTTTGAAGAGTTTAAAATAAGTATTAGCGGCGAAGCTTCTAATTATTCCCGTCTTTCGTTTCAATTGATCGCCACGGCGATGCAATCTTA
>DAOWBV010000021.1 GCA_030633885.1 Planctomycetota bacterium | reverse complement strand
GGCAATATCGGCGATAGAGGCCCCTCGGGATCGAACTGAGATCATCAAACCGAGGTAATCGTGGACCCCGCCGACCAGGATAATGGCGTAAAGCATATAATGTTTTTAAATAACAAATTTCAAGCACCCCGCCTACGCCTAGGCTTCGGCAGGCAGGGAGGGGACTTCAGACAGTTAAATTACACCCGATTTGTTTAAATCATTGAAATTTTGGTTATTGGAATTTATTTGTAATTTGTTATTTGCGATTTGGAATTTTGCTGTTACCCCATTTTAACCCAGACCACCGGATAGATCAAAATAATATCCCGCTGTTCGATCAGGATGGATTCGCGTTCCGGATGATATGGCCGGAGAACGATCGAATCCGCATCCATTTTCTGCAGTTCCATTATCCAGGCCCGGTAATCGCGGGTCATAGCTAAAACAATATCGCCCGGCCGGGCCTTTTGGCCCGGGCTGATGACAAAGATACTGCCCGGCGAAAAGGGCGGAAAAAGGGAGTCGTTAGTGATGCTCAGCGCCAGCCCTTTCTGGTCCGAAAATCCCGGCGGGGCCGGTATCCATTGGATCCCTTTTTGATCCAGAAATTGGGGGGTATCGGGCTCAGTTGAAGTCAGGCCCAAGCGGTAGCCGATCAGGGTGCCGACTGCCTCATCAGCTTCCGGCGGTAAGTTTATACCCTGGCCCTGAGCGTGGGGGATAACGGGTAATTGGAGTCCGCTGTCCGGGGTAACCGGACTGGTTGGCTGGCGGGTCAATCCGATGGTCGATCTATCATCCCTGGCTTGACCCCAGGTTTGACTCGCTTCCTGGATAGAAAGTTCGGATTCCGGAAGTGTACTGGTGTGCTTTTTCGGACCCGTAACTCCGGAAGGAGGGGTCAATTTATATCCGGATTTTTCCTTACTTTTCTTACGGGTTCCGGATAGTTCTGAGAGGAGATCCACCATGGGAACATCCAGAACTTCGGAGACGATCTGGAGCTTCCGGGTGGCGATCTTGCTGGGGTAACGGCCATTGAGGAGATCGACCATATAGCTGTAGTTAATACCCAGTTTTTTGGCCAGTTTCTTCTTGGAAATCTTCCTCTGGGCCCTCAGTGATTCAATGATCTGCCATGGGTACTTCTTCATAATATTTTGCAGCTCATAGGGAGTACGCCAGATTGTCTCAATCTGGCGTTATTCGAGGTTGAGACAACCTCGAATACTCCACTTATAGAAATACGTATTTTACCTGCTTGCTTCAGAGAAAGCGAGACGAACCCGTATTTATCCGTATATAGCTAAAATTTATTCAGATTTATACGTAAATATCCGATACTAACTATATATATAAAGTCCGGATTTGTCAAGTAAAATTACGTATTCAATTTTCCCGGTTATTATTGTTAGTCTTTTTTTTTGCGCCCTTGACCCCGTTAGAAACATCGGGTATCATTATAACAGGCGAAACGATACCGCTGAATGATTGCTTTGGATAATGGTGAGTTACAATGAAATTTCTAACGGGGCAGGCAAGGTGCCTTTTTGTGTTAGACTTAGTTACGGCCAGACTTTTTGACCTTGTTTTTGGCGGAGTAAAATAATGAGTTATTTCAAGATCCTGGGATTAAATAAAGAGCCCTTTTCCACCAGTCCGGACCCGGAGTTTTTTTACCAGTCCCTGGGCCACAAAACGGTGATCACGAATCTGGTGATCGAGCTCAGACTCCGGCGCGGAATGAGCATTGTTTTGGGCGATGTGGGGACCGGCAAGACCACCCTGAGCCGGAAGCTGGTCCAGAGTCTCCGGGATCGGGAAGGCTTTGTTTTTCATATTATTATGGATCCTCTTTACGAAAGCGAGCACCTGTTTCTTTCGTCCCTGGTCCGGATATTCGGGATCGAGATGGACTTGAAAAGCGCTTCGTTATTGGATCTGAAAGAAGCCCTGGAGCACTTCCTTTTCAAAAAGGGGGTGACTGAAAATAAGACCGTGGTCCTGATCGTTGACGAGGCCCAGAAGCTGGAACCGAAATCTCTGGAGGTCCTGCGGGTCCTGTTGAATTATGAGACTAATGAATATAAGCTACTGCAATTGGTTCTGCTGGGTCAGCTGGAACTGCATTCAACGATCATTAAGATCCCGAATTTTATTGATCGGGCCGGCTTTAAATATACCTTGAATCCGTTGGATGCGGATGAAACCAGGGAAATGATCGATTTCCGGCTCAGCCAGGCCGGTTATGATAAAAAGGCCTCTTTATTTCAGGAAAAGGCCATTAAACGGATTTATCATGTTACCCGGGGGTATCCCCGGAAAGTCTCGCTTATTTGCCACAGGGCCCTGAAGCTAACGGTTATGAAGAATAACGTGGTGGTGGATGAACGGACGATCAGGGAGATCATTGATCAGGATGCCCAGAACGGGTGGCCTGCCTCGAATTCGATTTTAAAGGGTTAATTATATGGGTGAAGAAAAGAAGTTATCACCGGAAGAACAGTTATTGCGGTTGATTGAAGAGCCGTCGGATAAGTCTCCTTCGGAGTTATCCGGGGCGGAGACGATGGTTCCTCATAAACCTGAGGCGGGGGCAAGCAGCGGTGTCTCGGGCCGGTTCAAAGCTATTTCCGCGGCCCTGACCCATAGTTTAAAAACCGTTTTTCAGGGCAAGCGCGGATTCAAGACCCTTAACCAAATGCTGGCCGTAGCCATGATCTGCGCCGGTACTTACCTGGCTTATGACGTGATGACCGTTTCTGATATGGAACCCATTAATATTGAGGTGGTAGATCTGGCTTCAGGCGGGGTGCAGGTGATCGAACCACCCGCTTTAGCGGATATTCTTCCTATTATTAAGATGCGGAATAATTTTTTTGCGGAAGTCAAGCCTCCGGAACCGGATGTGGACAAAACGCCGACGAAAAAAAACGATACTCCGAGAATAGTTAAAGGGCCTAAAAAGATTCCCCCCAGCAGTTTGGAAAAACTGGCCAAGTATTTCCACGTGACCGGTATTCTTCGGCCGGTGCAGGGAACACCGATGGTAGTGATTAACGTCCAGCACCCCAAGAGGCAACATATATATGATCTGAAACTGAGAGAAAGCATCGATGATATTGAAAATGAGAATACTATTACCGTGAAGGCCATAGAAAAAGACTTCATTGTGATCACGGACGGTCATAACGAGAAAAAATTGAATATTGAGTCTAAATAGTGGAGAGGGGGGTAAGAGTTATGAGTAAAATAAAAATTCTCAGTTTAATTTCAATAATATTTGGCCTGTTATTCGTCCTGGCCGGGAGCCCGGGTTATACCCAGGAAAGACTCAAACCCGACGGAGCGAGTCGAGACGGGGTTGAAGATAAAGCAGAGCCGCTGGCCACGGCTGCTCCGGTCGAAACAGCAACGGCTAAAGCGAAGACTTTGCCGGCGGGTATCCCGGCCGAATTTCCCGGCCTGGCGGAAGAATTACATTCTTTCTATTATACCAAGTTGGATGTCCGCGTTTTCCTCAAGATCATTTCCAAGGCCGGGAAGTTGAATGTTGTCAGTACCCCGAATGTTAAGGGTAATCTGACCGCCGCTTTAGATAAGATTACCATTAACGATGCGTTGGATATTGCTTTGATCACCAATGGACTGGCCAAGGAATATCAGGGGAATATTATTAGTGTCATGACCGAGGCCGAATACATCGCTTTATACGGGGAGCCTTACAATAAGCGCCGAATCGTGAAAACGATGCAGTTGAAGTATTTTCCGGGTGATAAAATAGTTGAGAGATTACTTGGTGCCAGTAAAGGACTGATCACGGCGATCAAGTCGAATGTCGGTAGTTTTGTGGTTGATCCGGCGACTAAGACCATTGTCATGATCGAAACTCCGGAAAAAATAAAAGAGATCGAGAAGCTACTGGCCAAGATCGACGTGCCCGTGGAAACACAGACCTTTGAGATTAAAAACGCTGACCTGGGAAAGATCGAGAAGATCATCGATGATGAAAAAACACCGATTATCGGTAAGTATCATCTTGATTATCGAATGAAACAGATAATGATCACCGACACGTCGCGGAATCTGTTCCGTCTGGCGGATATTATCCGGACTCTTGATGACCAGTCCCGTCAGGTTCTGGTCGAGGCCCGGATGATCCAGATCAATTTGAATGATGATTTCTATATGGGGATTGAATGGGATAAGGTATTTTCCAGTCAGTCTTCGTGGAACGGGGTGGACTTCATTCAGACTACGCCCATTATCGGACAGACAACGCAAACAACGGACAACGCAGGCACGAACGTTACCCGAAAAACCGGTTTGGAGGCGACCATCGGCAAGGTCCTTCCTGGTAATTTTTACAGCACAATTCAGTTGCTGCAGGAATTCGGAACTACCCGGATCATTTCCAGTCCCCGGTTATATGTTACTAATGGTCAATCGGCCAGGTTTATGGTTGGTTCCAAAGAGGCCTACGTGACCAGTACGGTTACTTCCACCCAGGCTTCGACGACTACCAGCGAGACGGTGGAGTTTATCGATGTCGGTATTACTCTGGCTGTGACCCCGACGATTAACAGCGACGGTTTTATCAAGATGAGTCTGGATCCGGAGATCAGTCAGATTACGGATAGAATTGAGACCGCTCAGGGTAACTTCGTGCCTATCCTGCAAACAACTAACGTTTCCACGGAAGTGATCGTTAAGGATGGAGTGACCATCGTCCTGGCCGGTTTGATCCGGGATGAAGATAGGAAAAGCAGTAGCGGCATTCCGATTTTATCCAAAATTCCGATTCTCGGCGCTTTGTTCCGGTCGACCACTGATGTGAAGGTCAAAAGAGAAACGGTCATCTTTGTGACGCCGTATTTGATGACCGGCGAAGCCGATACTTCGATCAAGATCAGACAGCGTGATTTGATGGAAAAGAAACCCCGGAGTTTGAAATCGATCAGATAAGCCCCGTTAGAGATGAGTAAAATAACTTATGATAAAAGTAAAGAAACAGAGAAAATATAACTATTGTTAGTTCGCATGCAATCGGACGGTCGCCCAAGGGCGACCTATCTCTAACGGGGTAAGCGATAAGACGCTATTATATAATGTATGAAATAGGTTATCAGGTGATCAGGCAGGGCAAATCCTGATTCCCTGATATTCTAATCACCTTATGTAATTTAGGTAGTAAAATTTATAAAGGAGACTTCTCATGGTACGCAAAATTCTGATCGGGACATTTGTGGTTTACCTGGTGGCCATAAATGTTCTTTGTTTTTTTCTCATTGCCCGGGAACCGTCGGGCGGGGAGAAAATGAACACGTTGACGCGACAACTGTCGGTCGAGACCAGCCGGGCGGAATCCTTAAGTGCGCAGAACAGTGAACTGGCAGTTCTTCTGTTCGATCTGCAAAATAAAAATGAACAGATCGTGGTAGAGAGCCGGGTGGCGCTGGAACAGTCCGAAAAGATCATTGAAGAAAGAGAAGAAATGTCCCGGGAATTAGCGCAGGCCCAGGCGGAAAACGAACGGCTGGCTGACGATAAGACGAAGTTACAGTTGGAAATACAGAAATCCCGACTGGAGATAGAGACCAGTGTCAAAAACGAATTGACCAAGGTTTTTCAACGGGATCAGAAAAAACGGCAACGGGAGGTCAACAACCTCAAGGATTTCCTGCATAAGGCTCAGAATGCGGCGGATGAATATAAACATGATTTCCACCGGTCTCAAAAAGACGTGGAGGAATTGAAGGGTGAGCGAAATAAAACCGCCGCGGAGTTGGCCACCGCCCTGAAAAACTACAGTCGGGAAAAGGAATCCCGGGAGAAATACGTCAATGATTTTAATCTGGCTGATCAGAGAAACGGCCTTTTAACCAAACAGGTCAAAGGCTTGACCGGCCGGTTGATTAAAGAAACCAAAGACAAGAATTACCTGAAAAACGTCTTAGTTCAGTCGGAATCCAACATTAAGACGCTCCGGGCCCAAGCGGCCGGTTTTAAGGGTTCTAACGTTGTGCTGGAAAAGAAATTGATCCTGGGGAACAAGGAATCCGCCCGCGCCCGGCAGGTTAACAAGCGGTTGGAAGCGGAACGGGAAAAGCTGAAGGATCAAGTGACTGATTTGACCCAAAAGGACAAACAGAGTAGCAAGAAGATCGGCAGTCTGGAGATCGCTTTAAAGAAAAAAGAGACTCAACACGCGGTGGATTATGCCGCCCGGCAAAAAGCGGAAGGGGGTATCATCGATCTGAACCGTAAGGTCTCCGAATTGAAACAGAAGATCGTTGTGCTGGATAAGGATATTCAAGCCAAGGATAAAATGCTGGTTGGTGATCAGAAGGAACTGTCCCGGTATTTGAAAAAAATCGAAGAAACCGAATCGGATCTCGATCAGGCAAAGCGTGATCTGGAAAAGCAACAGAATCTGACTGAACGGGAAAAGGACAAAAAAGAGGCGGCCCTGGCTGGGCGAAAAGGATTCGAACAGAAGACCAAGTCACTGGAAAGCGAACTGAAGAAGGAAAAAAATCTGAAAACCGATGCCTTTAAAAAACTGACTAATTTTCAGATGAAGAATAAGTTATTAACCAATGACGTTAAAACCCAGAAAGAATTAGCCGGTCGGGTCCGTGACGAAAAAGAGTCGTTAAAGAAGCAGTTAAAAGGCAGTCAGGGTAAGGTCGATGCGTTAGAAGCTGACCTGGGAAAACTGGGTCGCCGGCAGGAAGAAACCCAGCAGTCATTAGATCGGGCTCAGGAAAATATTGTCGCCCAGAAAGAATTAGCCGATCGGGTCCGTGACGAAAAGGAGTCGTTAAAGAAGCAGTTAAAAGGCAGTCAGGTTAAGGCCAATGCGTTAGAAACTGACCTGGGAAAACTGGGTCTTCAGCAGGAAGAGACTCAGCAGTCATTGGAACTGGCCCGGGAAAAGGGTGCCACGCAGGATAAGGAAACCCGGCGGTTAAACGGGGTGATCGCTGAGATGACCAAGGAAAAAAAACAGCAGGCGGACCGGTTAAAAAAGAACGCGGAGTCGATCAGCAGTTTGGCCCGGGACAATACCGATCTCAAGGACAAAAATACCTGGCAGGCGAAGATCATGGCTGATCAGGAAAAGCAGCTGACCGCCGAACAGAAGCTTAAGAATAAGTACTATAATGAATTACAAACGAATCAACGGCGGATCGCCACATTGGATAACGACAAGAAGATCCTGACCCAGGAAAAAGATTTCCAGGTTGCTCAGGTTAAACGGCTGGGTACCACGCTGAATAAGTTCCGAACCGAAGTGGCTCAGGCCAAGAAAGATGTTTCCGAATCCCAGCAGTCGATCATGCAATTGACCGGCGAACGCGATACGGCCCAAATGAAATTCGCCCAGGCCCGGGAAAAAGCCGACGAGTTAGAGGCCTCACTGGCCGAGTCCCAGGTAACTCATACCGGCACGGAAAAAACGCTGGCGAATACCCGAGACCAGGTGGTCGAAATGGAAAAAGAGGTGATCAAATTAAATGAAGCCCTCAAGACTACCGGTCGGGAAAAAGATGACGCCCTCAGCCAGACCAAGCAGTTTAAAGCGATGATCGTTGATCAGAATGCCAGCCTGAAAAAAACTTCTGATGAATTAACTAAAGCAACGCGCGATCTGGCATCGGCTCAAGGCACAGTCACTCGTTTAAAATCCGATCTGGAAACGGAACGGGAAAGATTGGTTGAGGAAACCAGGGAAAAATCAGAGGTCTTTACTCAATTGCAGGCTCTGGCCGACCAGTTAAGAACGAATAGCTGGAAATTAAGTGAATTCAAAGACAAGAACAAGTGGTTGGAAAATATGGTCGTCGAACTGGAAACCCAGGTAGCTCAGAGCGACGCGGACAAATTACAATACCGGGATGATCTACGTAAGACCACCCAGGACCTGGCCGGCACTCGGAAAGATAATGCCTATTTGGAAAGTCAGATTACCCAACAGGCCGATAGTCTTAAACAGTTGAAGGTGGATATTACGGCTACTCAGAAAACTTTGACCCAGACTCAGGGCGAGCTGACAAAATCGCAGTCTGAAGCAACGACCCTGAAACGTAATCTGACCGAAAAGACTGATAAATTGACCCAGAGTGAGCAGGATTTGGCCGAAAATAACGAAACGCTGGGGTTCTTGCAGGAAGAGATCGGTCAATACAAGGGCGAGTTGTCCCAGTTCAAAGGGGAAAATACCGGCCTGACCCGGGAAAAAGAACATTTGACGACCCAGTTAAACCAGCAGACCGCGCTCAGCGCTAAATTGCAGGAGCAGGTCGAGGCCGAACGCCAGTCCACCCTGACTTATCAGGCGAAATTAAAGGAAACCGAATTCAACCTGGCCTCAGCCCGGATGGTGAGTGATAATCAGGTGAAACAGATCAGTCGCCTGGAAGGTGATAGCAAGAAACTTAATCAGAAATTAAGCGATACGGTTTTGGCCAAGGATAAACAGATCACCAAGTTGAATAAATCGATCGACGGTCAGTTGAAGACACAGGCCGACTTGACGGTCAAATTTCAGTCCTCTGAATCAAAAATCCAGCAATTGCAGGCGACCCAGGCCTCTTTGACGACTTCACTCAGACAGGAAAAGAAATTAAAAGAGGAAAATCAGAAAGAGTTGAATAAAAGTAACGATCAATTGCAGGTTTTTCGGAGTAAGCTGGATGAAATGGAAGACAAAAATACCTGGTTGGAATACCGAACGGTGGATCTGGAGGAGAAATTAAAAGAAGAGACCGGCAGTAAAGTGGTCGCCCGGAAAGAGCTCCGCCAGGCTAACGAACAAGTTGGTTTTTTAACCCAGGATAAAGTTTCGCTGGAAAAACAGAACGCGCAGTTAGTCCGGGATTTTAAGGTGACCAAAGTAACTCAAAAATCGGACCAAATCCTGTTGAAAAAACAGTCCGAGGCGATGAAAGGCCTGAACGCCCGGATCGGGGATCAGGCCAGCAGTATCACCATCCTGAACGCCACGGTCCAATCGAAAGATGAGTCGCTGATCGAATACCAGAGTCAACTGAAAGGCGTTAAGGGAAGAATGGTTACGTTGGATAAGGAACGGGAAACGGCGGTGCGCCTGAATGATAAATACTCTTATGATATCAAAAAAGCCAGCGAACAGATCACCACGCTGGACCAGATCATTGCTGATTTCAAGAAACAGAACGAACAGCAGTCAAAAGAACTGACTTCGCTATCAAGGGAATTACGCAAAAAGAGCGCCGCTTCTAATGAGCAGATCAGAAAACTTCAGTTGGCGGTGGATGATACGACCAACAAGTTCAAGTCCTCTCAGAATAAGGTGACCATTACCCGGAAGGAAGTCGATCGACTGGAAGACCTGACCAGAGTTTACGAGAAGAAGGAATATTCTCTGAAAAAAGACCTGAAAAACGCGGTGACCCGGCGCGATCAGACTAATGAAGACTTCAAGGTTACCAATCAGAAAATAGTCAAGTTGATCAAGGAAAAATATGACCTCAACGAGGACTTGAAAAAGGAACGGATGGACCGGGATAATATTAGCCGGGACCTGGCTAAGCAAGAAGATCGATTGGCCTCGTTGAAAAAGGACCTGAACGAGCGGGATAACCAGAAGATCAATTTACAGAATAAATTAACTTCAGTTGAGACCAATTTTCGGGATATCGAGGTGGACTTAACTAATACTAAACGGACTGCTGGGAAAGACCGCAAACGTTTGCGGGGCCAGCTGGACCAGGGTAATGAATACATTGATTCACTTAACACGGAAGTGGCTAAACTGAACACCCGGACCGATACCCTGCTAGAAGAGTTGAATAACGGTAAGGCCAAAGGTAAAGAGACTGAATACCGCTTAAGAGATGAAGTCCGGCAGGAGCGAACAGATAAGAACGATGCTATCAAAGCACTCGCTTCGGCGGAGGAGAAGGTCAAGAACCTGGCCTGGACTAATTCCGAGTTGAGCGCTGACGTCGATCGCTTAAAGACAGAAGATAAAATCAAGGAACGGTCCGGTGAGGTTCGGGTTCGGGAAATGGCCGGGGAACTGGAACGGGCCAGGTCGGATAAGACCGATCTCAAGGCCCGATTAGCCAAATCCCTGACTGATATTATCGTGCTGGAGAAAAAGGAGTCCTCGGCGACCGAAAAGATAATCACATTGGAAAAAGATCTGCTGGCTATTAAAACAAACCTGAACGAACAGGTAGCCAAAGGCATCCAGGTCAAAGAGACCGAACTGTTGGGTAAACTGCAGGAGGCCCAGGAGACCATTAAACGGCGGGACAATGACCTCAAGAACGTCCGCGCTGATACTCATTATAACCAGGCGGTCATGTTAACGGAATTACGCCGTTATAAGGAAGCGGCCATAGAATACGATAAGGCCTGGGCTTTGAGGCAGAACGACCTGAATATTTGTTATAATTACGGTCTTCTTTATGATGATAAGTTGGATAGCCCGTCTCAGGCGGTGCACTGGTTTGATAAGTGGCTGTCTCTGGCTCCGGCCAATGATCCCGAGCGGGATCGGGTCGAACTCTGGCGCAGTAATGCTTTGAGACGCATGAAAGGCAGTCCGAAGAGTTTTGGTCAATAATTAATACGGGATCAGTGATCCGGGATGTGGGATTTGGGATATGAGATAGATGTAGCGCCCCGAAATTCTTCGGGGCGGGGAAACCTTTCAGCCAAAGGACTGATCCGTCCTACGGCGGATAGGTTTCTAAATAACAAGAGAGTAAAGAGGGGTAAGTCTTGAAGGGATTCAGGGCCAGTCCCTCTTTTTTTGTATAAAAATATAACAGCGGGATTAAGCGGATTAAACTGATTATTATACTATCTTAATTTAGTTTAATTTTTTGTTTAAGAATCTTGGAAAATACGGAAATGTTATTATCCATACCCTTAGGTTCTTTTAAAGAGTTATGACTTATTTTGATCCGCTGAATCAGTTTAATCTGTTGCTTAAAAGTGGTTCCGGAAAAATACGTAGTTACGGATTTTTGTTACCGTAAAGTAACGTAAAAATTGCCAAAAAGTGTCAGGTTACCGGTTGGTAACAAGCGTTACGGAGAAGTAAAAGGTAATCAGTAAATCGTCAATGACAAAAAACTTATCCAAAAAAATCTTCAGTTTGCAAAAGCACCTGTCTTTGTCCATAACTCGTTATTTTACAGTGAATTATATACATAAATTTTCCGTTAGGGTAACCGGAGTACATAAATTTTTCGAATGAGTGCTAGAGCGGCATTAGATTTGCTTATAAATAAAGGCATCAGGAGCAAATAAAAGGAGTTTTCAACTGGAGGTGCCTTATGAAACGCGAACCTGAAAGAATCGAAAAGAAAATGAAATGTGAAGAATGCTGTCTGGAGATGAAAAAATCGAGTTCGATCTATGTGATCGAGCGCCAGGGATATCGCCTCTTGCTGAACAATGTCCCGGTCTATGTTTGTCCTCAATGTGGGGCTAAGTATTTTGACGAAGACGAGGTTGAGGCCATTCGTTTAATGGTGGAACACCTGGAATTGGATGTGTCCCGGATCGCTCTGGCGGGGTAACGGTTTTGTAGCTGCGACCCTGCCTGCCGGCAGGCAGGCTTTACGGTCGCCTAAATTATTATGAGTAAAGAAGACACAAAAAACAAAACAAACGGATCCGAATGGCGTCATGGGTCAGGCGTCGTGGGTCATGCGTCTGAAACGCACAACGCACAACGCATAACGCACAACGCGTTCCGCTGGTGGCGCCAAATACAAAGCTACACCCGTACCGAGATACTCTTCGTTACTTTCCTTTCCTTTATCATTTTCTTCTCCGCTGCTTTGATTATCTACGCCCTGGTCTATACCTGGGAATTTGATCCGAGTACCCAGGGTGGCTATAGCGTTGAAGATTCCACTTTGATTGAAGTCATTACCCCGACCGGCATTGCTCAGCTCATTCTGCAACCGGCGGCTACCAATACACACGACACCAAGACTGAATACGATACTTCCCCTGACTATGATGCGGGTTCTGATACTTTTATCCCCGGGGATACCACGGCAGTTACCGATGATGGTTATGTCAGGTTAGCCAAAAACCCTAATGGCGGATATTACGCCAAAGGTATTAATACCACAAATGATTCTACTTTTACCTCGCAGGTCTTTGGCGAAAGCGGCACTTCCCGTGATTGGCAGACCCTTACCTGGGTATCGAGTACTATCCCCACGAGTGAGCCGACGACCGCGACTATTAAATTCCAGGCCCGTTCCGGTAATACTAATCCGCCTTCGGGAAGCTTTGCCGGACCGACCGGGACCGGTGACTATTTTACCTCCTCTCCAGGTAATTTAGAGTTAAACCCAGGCGATATACCCGATGCCGATTTCTTCCAATATAAGGCCTATTTTGAAACAGACGCTCCTAAGGTAACGCCACTTCTGGAGAGTGTCCAGGTTACAGCCTCCCCTGTTCTTAGCGATGATACCGAGGATAGCCTGGATGAATTTTACGCCGGCGAATTTTCCCAAACCGCTATGAATACCGATTATGTCAGGTTGAAATTACGACTTGATACAGGTAATCCTAGAACCGGTTCAGAGCCTAAGATAGTCAGTCTCTGGCCTTTTGATACCGATGCGACCGATTCAAAAAGTAATAATGACGGTACTCTGACAAACGGAGCTGTGATAACTACGACCGCTAAATTTGGAGCCGGGGCAGTAGCATTTGATGGGGTCTCTGGTTATGTCTCAGTGGCGCATGACGTGAAACTATCCTTCAAATACGCCCTGACCCTAGAGTCTTGGATAAAATTGGATAGTGATTTTGCTTTAACTAATACCTTAGGGTCTAATATGACTATTCTGGATAAGAGTAGTTCATATACATTACGAATGGATCATTCTTCGGGTCGGTTACAGATGGAATTAAGTAATTATGCCCCAAGTGATTGGGTTAAGGAAAGTGTTCTGACTGTTCCTCTTATTCCATACGGTGGTATTAACGCATTTGCTGAATATAATGGAAAACTTTATGCCGGTATCGGTGTGGGAACTGATTTTAACGGTTTGGGGACAGTAACCGATTTCGGAGAGGCCGCTATCTTCACTTTTGATGGGACAGATTGGGTCAAGGATACTGATTTTGAATCTACCGTTGCCCCGTCTTTTGAAAGAGTTTATTCTTTATGTGTTTATCAGGGTAAACTTTATGTCGGTCTTGGCACGGAAAATGGTTCAGGGACGGGTGATGTTTATACATTTGACGGTAGTACCTGGGCATTAGATTATAACGGTTCATCTTCTATAGTGTATTCACTTTGTGTTTATAATGGTGAAATTTATGCCGGAGACGCTGGAGGGGTATATAAGTCTAACGGCGGAGCATGGTCTTCAACTTCATTTACGGCCGGCTATGAACAAGTTAACACGTTATGTGTTTATAATGATCTGCTTTGGGCCGGTTGCGGTACCGGCACCGGTGACGGGGATGTTGTTTACTACGACGGAGCTTCCTGGACGCTGGACGCCGGTCTTGACGCCTTGACCGGTAACTATGAGAATATCCATTCTTTGTGTGTCTATAATCATGAATTATATGCGGCGGCCGGTTCAGGTGATTATGATTTAAGGGGGGCGGGTGAGGCGGATATATTTGTTTATGACGGTTCATCATGGTCAATAGATGATGATGCCTTACGTGGTGCTGGTAAAGGTTTGGATACTAAAGCAGCCAGTTTTAGTTCTATCAAATCACTTGGTGTTTATAATGCCAAGTTATACGCCGGGTCGAGTTGGCCCGCCTACTCAACACAAAACGTAAAGCCACTGATATATTACCCGGGCGATGCAGCTCTTTTTTTCTTTGACGGAACGTCTTGGACAAGGGATACGGATATGGATGCCCGGTTAGGCAGTGATTATGATGAGATCTCTGCCTTTGGAAGTTATGACGGGAAATTCTACATGGATGCTTCATTTTTCGGATTTTGCGGGTTTACGAGCCCACCCATAAGCGCGGATACCGTTTTTGATGACAAAACTAATGTTTTTGTTAAGGGTAATAATTTTGTTATTTCTTCTGATACCGACTCATGGAATGCTGATCAGTGGTATCACGTGGCCGGTGGTTTTGACCGGACTTCTCTGTATTTAGCCGTTGATGGCGTTAAGGACGCGGAGAGCGGAGCGGTTTTCACCATTGACCCCAATACCAGGCCTCTTTGTATCGGCGCGGATATGACTAATAATTATTTTATAGGTGAATTGGACGATGCGGCTGTTTATAAAGATATCTATATGGGTTACTATCAGGTAGGAGATTATACTTCGCCGGTTATCGCGAGTGAGGATAATAATGCCATTGTCAATTGGGAAACCATTGCCTGGGGCGAGGATGAACGCTATGAAGATCAATTGTCCGCGGGCACGGGTATATTGGGCTTATGGCATATGAATGAGGACTGGTTGGATTATTCAGGTCTGGGTAATCATGGTACCGGCATGAACGACGTCATGACGGATGCGGAGGACTACAAATTCGGCACCGGTGCCGGGAATTTTGATGGACTTGATGATTATATTGAAATATCGGATAGCGCTTCCTTTGATACAATTAGTGACACGGGTACATTTACGGTAGAGTGTTGGATGAAAACGAATATCACCGCTCCCGGTACCTTGGTCGCTAAAGGCGCTTTACCGTTTCGAGAGTTCTATTTTGGTATTAGTGGAGATTATCGACCGATGCTGTGGTTTTCCACGGATGGGACAGATCAATCATTGATCGCTTACGGACCCAAGGGCCTGCAGGTAACTAATAATTACTGGTATCATGTTGCCGGTGTGTATGATGGTACCAACCTCAGGGTCTATGTGAATGGTAACCCGGGCGAGGCGGTAGCTCAATCAGGTCCCATTCGTAATGGGGCCGATCCCCTCTGGATAGGGTGCGATGAAGAAGCCGAGTGGTTTTATACCGGGCTAATAGATGAGGTGGTTCTTTCTGATAGAGTTATTACTGATACAGAACTAGCATCCCATTATAAAATGGGTTCCATGCTTAAGTTCCAGGTCCGTTCAGGCGATACCAGCCCACCCACGGGTAACTTTGTTGGACCGGATGGGGCAACCGATACATATTATACTATCGGTACCAACGAGGCGGTTACCAAGTGTGACCCAAGTTATACCACTAATTTAGGTAAATACTTCCAATATAAGGCATATTTCAAAACACCTCATCCTTTTTATCCGCCTCATTTAGAATCAGTCAGCGCCACTCATTCACCGTATTACTCCACGGCGAAACCCTGGGTTGAAAACAGTACCGGCCAGGCATATACTGACTCTATTCAGACCGTTTCAGAAATATTAGGTGTGGGTAATCAGGGTATCGTCAGATATCAATTCTCGTCTAATAATGGTGGTAAATGGTGGTATCATAATGGCGGAAGCTGGGTGGACCTTGGCGGGGCACCGACTTACGCGAGTGGTGCTAATCTGTTGAGTAATTTGACCAGAGCTATCTGGAATGTCTTCCCTGGATCAGACGATAACCCGGGCACCAGCGGTACTTTTAAATTCAGGGCGTATTTGGTTTCAGATGGTCTCCAACCGGTTGTTTTGGATAGTTTATATTGTAGTGATATTTACTTTGCGGTGACGGATCCGAATGGCGCTGAGGCTTTCGAAGTTAGCAGTAGCTATCCCGGCGCAGTTGCCTGGGATTACTCCGGAGCAGCCGGTTCCACTGTCGACATTGGATATTACACCGAATACGGTGAGGCCGGCGAAACCTGGTATCCATTGGCGACCGGAGTCGATATTGCCTTGAAATCCTGGGATTGGAATAGTGTTTCTGATACTCAGTCATCCAAGTGCCGGATGAAAATCACAACTGATGCCGCCTTAACAGATCTATCTGATGCAGATTGGATGATTACCGGCATAGTTTCAAAAACAATTACCGTATTAACACCAACCGCGACCACTAAATGGTATGCCGGGGTGTCTAACACGGTGGCCTGGTCATCCAGTGGCGGGGTGGGGGATGTGACGATTGAATACGCCGCGGACGGAACCTTTGATGGCGATGAAGTAACGATTGCGGCCGGAACGGCTAACGATGGGAGCGAACCATGGCTTCCCAGCGCTGCTGATATTTCCGCTTCCGGTAAAGTTCGGGTATACGAAACCGCTAGTCCCTCAGTCGTAGGTACTTCACCTGCTTTTACCGTGCGTTGCAAACTTATTATTGATACCGGTACCGGTACCTGGAGTGCTTTGAAATGGGTGGTTGATGATTCGAAGATCATTGACTGGACCAATACCGGTCCAACCGATGATACCAATCCGCTGGTTCTGGAATGGGACCGGGATGCTTTTGATGGCGGGGCTGAACCCACGGTTCTCATTGTCAGTCCGGTTACCGGTACTCAGTTTACCTGGGATATTCCGGTTACTTCAACTTTAGGTGCGAATTATGATGTTCGCATGCGCCTTCGGACTCTGCGCGCGGCCGAAGGCGGCTCCAAGCCATATTCCGAATTTATTATCGATGCTTCCAAGTATTTCAAGATCTGCGGTAAACTGGTGGTGAGTAATCCCACTATTAACGAACCGAGAATAGTTAATGAAAGCGGGCCGATTACCTGGACCAGGACCGGTAATATCACTAACGTTATTATAGAATGTATCGCTACTTACGGAGTAGTTACTTCTACCTTTACTATTAATCCTAATAAAGCGGTTTCTGGTGATGTTGATGGTATTAATTGGGTTCTGGACCGGGTCATTACTCCTACCTTAACCGCGGTGATCAGAGTCACTAATTTTAACGATCCTGAAATATTTGATGACTCTGATAATTTTATTATCCGCGGTAAATTAACATTGACCGCGAATCACCCCGGTGAGTTTTCTGGTCAAGAACCCGTGATTGGAACCAACGCTCCGATTACCTGGACCACGACCGGTATCGTTCCTGACGTTATTTTGGAATACACTGACGATTCCGGTACTGTTACGATTGATACCATATCAAATACCTATTCCACCGTAGCCGACGTTAATACCGGTTACAGTTGGCCGGTCCCGGGCGACTTGAATCCTGATCCTAATAATAATGTAACGATCACGGTGCGTGATGCCCGCTTAGACTTTAAAACTGATGTCTATTCTACCTCGGCTAATACCTTCAAGATTAAACCTGGTATCACGCTGGATTTTCCCAATGCTATAACAGAGACCTTTACGGTTTTTGATCTTACTTATCAGAATCAGAGTTTCCCGATTACCTGGACCGTGAACGGTCCGATTTTGCAGGTTACTTTATACTATTCTAAAAATGGTTTAGCGGGACCGTGGACTTCTATTCAAACTCTGCCCGCTTCGGATGGTTATTATAATTGGCAGGTGCCCAACGATGCCATTTCGACTAACGTCCGTATTTCCGTGACGAATACGGCGGACGCGACCATTAATGACTATTCGGATAATAGTTTTAAGATACGTGGTAAATTAATTCTCAATGTGCCTGATGATGGCAGTCAGGTCTGGATGGTTGGAAGCACCCAGCTGATCGATTGGGAACAGATCGGTGATTTTAACGTAACCATTGAATACTCAACCGATGATTTCGTAGCTGATTTCAATGATATTTTGGTTAATAATGCCAGGGCCGATGGACCGCAGACCTATTCCTGGCCTATTCCGCTTGATGCCAAACTTTCGCCAGCGATCCCTAATATCAAAGTTCGTATCAAGAATCCGGCGGATCCGGATGAGACTGATGGAACCGGTATTCGTTCCACCAGCTCATTTAAGATCAGGGGCGATTTGGATATTACTTCTCCCAATAGCGGAACGTTCTTTGTTGATGACCCGATTGTGATTAACTGGGATGTGACCGGCACGAATCTGACTAATGCTAAACTTTATTACCGGGTCAATGCCGGAGGTTGGAACTGGTTCCAGGATGTTACCGCCTGGGATAAGACTTTCGGTTGGACCGCGCCGGACGATATTTCCAATAACGTTGAGTTGAAAATTACCAACTCAGTTGATGAAACAACGGTTTTTGATCCGTCCGGTTCATTTGAAATAAAGGGCCGACTGAACGTTATCACCCCGAGCATTGGTCAAGTATTACAGTTTGGGGGTAGCCCGATAACGATCACCTGGAATTCTACCGGTGGTTCAAGTACTTTCAATAAAGTAAAACTTGCCTTTAGTACGGATGGCGGCGGTACGTGGAACAAGATGGATGACTCCGGTTT
>DAOWBV010000135.1 GCA_030633885.1 Planctomycetota bacterium | reverse complement strand
AGGGCAAGCGGAGCAGACAATTCTTTCCAACGTGGTCCGTTCCCAGGAAAATCTTCATAAGCTCTATGGTGGTATCGTACCGGAGCTGGCCAGCCGGGCCCACATTGAATCGCTTCTCCCCGTGCTCAAACGCTCATTAAAAAAAGCCGGTAAAAAATTAACGGATCTGGACGCGATCGCGGTCAGCCACACCCCGGGCCTGATCGGCGCCCTGCTGATCGGGGTATCGGCGGCCAAGGCGTTAAGTCTGGCATTGAAAATACCGCTGATCGGCGTCAATCATATTCAGGCCCATCTTTACGCGTGGAATCTTCAGCCAAAGACTAAATGCAAAATACGAAACGCAAAATACGAAACGCAAAATAACCGAAAAAATTTTGCAATTTGCAATTCGCGATTTGCACTGCCGTCTTATCCCGCTATCGGCCTGGTCGCTTCGGGCGGCCACACCAGTATTTATCTGGTCAAAAGCCCTATTATATATGTAAGGATCGCCCAAACAGCGGACGACGCGGCCGGCGAAGCGTTTGACAAGGTCGCCCATATTCTGGGGTTGGGTTATCCCGGTGGCCCGGCGATCGAAAAAATCGCCCGCCGGGGAGATCCGCAAGCCGTGCGTTTTCCGCCGCCGGAGTTCTCCCGCCACTCACTTGATTTCAGTTTCAGCGGCATTAAAACGGCCGTATTGTATTACGCCAAGGGGCAAAACGCTTCCCGCCGCAGTCCCCTCAAAAAAAATATTAATATTCCGGATGTGGCCGCTGGTTTCCAGGCAGCGGTAATTAAGACTCTGGTCGATAAAGTGGTCCGGGCAGCGCATCAATACCGGGTCAATTCGATAATTTTGGGCGGCGGAGTGATCCGCAATAAAACCATCCGTAATAAATTCCTTGACTCAGCCAAGGAAAATAAATTTAATATCGCTATCCCGGCCCCGGGGCTTTGTACTGATAACGCGGCCATGATCGCCGGAATAGGTTATCACTTAGCCCGGGCAAAAAAGTTCAGTAACCTGTATTTAGACGCGGTCCCGACATAAATTATTTTATGGAACGAAACAAACTTTTCAATATTTTGGATCAAGTCAAAAAAGGCAAAATACCGCCGTCAGCGGCGTTGAAGAAATTAAAATCATTGCCTTTTGAATCTTGCGGACCGGCCATTATCGATACCCACCGCGCGCTGAGATGCGGATTCCCGGAAGTTATTTTTTGCCAGGGCAAGACCCCGTCACAAATAACGCTGGTGGCTAAAAAGATCCTGGAACACCACGATGAATTATTAGCGACGCGGGCAAATGAAAAAGCGTATCAGGCGATCAAAAAAGTTTCCCGGAAAGCCGTGTATCATAAATTAGCGCGGGCGGTCACGGTAAGCAAAAAGTCAAAAGCGTCCAGTGACAAGAAAAAAGCAAAAAACTTTATTCTCATCGTTTCGGCCGGGACGTCTGATATTCCGGTCGCCGAAGAAGCGCGGGTCACGGCGGAAACTTTAGGCCATCAAGTTAAAACTCTTTACGATGTCGGGGTCGCCGGTATCCATCGCATCCTGGGTCACACTAAACTCCTGGAGCAGGCCCGGGTGATCATTGTCATCGCCGGTATGGAAGGCGCCCTGGCCAGTGTGGTCGGGGGACTGGTCGATAAGCCGGTCATCGCGGTCCCGACCAGTATCGGTTACGGCGCCAGTTTTGAAGGCCTGGCCGCCCTTTTAACCATGCTTAATTCCTGTGCCGCCGGAGTAACGGTGGTTAATATCGATAATGGCTTTGGCGCCGGCTATGCGGCAGCGTTAATTTGTAAAAGTAGTTTACCCCGTTAGTGATTACTGGAGTAAAATCTATGTTTTATACTTATGTAATTCAAAGCACGAAAGATGGTAAATGGTATACTGGCTCTACTAAAAATTTGCGGAAACGCTTCAGCACGCATAATAACAATAAAATCTTTTCTACTAAAAATCGTGGGCCTTTTAAATTAATATATTACGAAGCTTGTATTAACGAACAAGATGCCCGGACAAGAGAAAAATACTTGAAATCAGGCATGGGCAAACGTTATCTTAAAAACCGTCTGAATCGTTTCCTATTACTAACGGGGTAATGGTAGTTAACCCCGTTAGAGACAGGTCACCAAATGGTGACCGTCAAATACGGTCGCCTAATGGCGACCTACCTCTAACGGGGTAAATATCGATAACGGATTCGGCGCCGGTTACGCGGCGGCGTTAATCATGAAAAATTAAAAACATTTTAACCACTTTATATTAGGAGTAATTGCATCATGATCACTTTTGAAGAATTTAAAAAAATGGAACTGAAAACAGGCAAAATCGTTTCCGTTGAGAACCACCCCAATGCCGACAAACTATACATTATCAAAATAGATCTGGGCGACTCGCAAAAACAGAGCGTCGCCGGCCTCAAGCCTTATTTCCAACCGGAAGAACTACTGAATAAAACCGTCGCCGTCGTGACCAATATCCAACCGGGCAACTTACGCGGCGTCGAAAGCCAAGTCATGATCCTGGTCATTAATGTCAGTAAAGAAAACGTGGTTCTTTTGACACCGGACAAGGAAGTTCCGATCGGCGCTCCGATCTATTAGTCTTTTTCTTAAACGGCAACAGAAACTTGCCCCGCCGGAAAAAATTTGTTATTATAGTCTCCTGTAATTTGATATTTCTGCGAGGCAATGGTTATGACCAAGACTAATAATTTCTTTTTCGATGAGGATTTGGGAAAATTAGATCCGGAACTGACTAATTTCATCAGCGCTGAAGAAGCCCGCCAAACCAACAAACTTTTGATGATCCCTTCGGAAAGTCTTTGCCCCAGCCCGGTCCGTGACGCCCTGACCACCCCGTTTACCAATAAATACGCTGAGGGCTATCCTTCTTTAAGGATGACCATCCACGAACGGAAACGGATCGAAAAAGAAACAGACCGCTACCTGGCTTTTCACCGACGTTACGGTGATCGCCGTTTTTACAAGGGAGCTGAGTTCTGCAATTTTATCGAAGTCCTGGCCCAGCGCCGGGCCGCGGAAATTTTTGCTAATCCTAATGCGCCGGCTGAAACTATTTTTGTTAATGTCCAATCTCTTTCCGGCGCCGCCGCTAATAACGCCGTTTATAACGCTTTCCTCACGCCCGGGGATACGATCATGGGGCTATCACTTTCCTACGGCGGGCATTTGACCCACGGCAGTCCTTTTAACCGTTCCGGCCGTCAGTATAACGTTATTCCTTACCCGGTTGATATGAAAACCGGCAAATTGAATTATGAAGAAATAAAAAAACTGGCCCTGGAACATAAACCTAAAATTATTGTCGCCGGCGCCAGCGCTTATCCCTGGAGTATTGACTGGAAAAAATTACGGGAGATCGCTGATGCCGTTCCGGTCCAAATTCCTGCCTCAACGACCGGCGGATCGGACCTCAGCAAACCCGGGGCTATCTTATTAGCCGATATTTCTCATCCGGCCGGACTGGCCATCGCCGGTCTTTTTCCTAATCCGGTCGGTTACGCGGACGTCACCACCTTAACCACCCACAAACCTCTCTGCGGACCGCGGGGAGCGATTAGTATCAGTACCAGCGAAGAAATTTCCCGAGGGGTAGATTTAGGTGTTTTTCCGGGCGAACAAGGCGGTCCTCACCTTAACAATATTGCCGCCAAAGCGGTTTGTTTTAAGATCGCCCAGACCAAAAAATTTAAAGAACTACAAAAAAAAATAGTCTCCAATTGTCAAGTATTGGCTAAAGAACTTCAGAAGCTTGGCTGTCAACTCGCCTATGGCGGCACTAATACCCACATGATTTTGATCGATCTCGACAGCATCAAAAAAAAATCAGGCGTCCCGCTTAAAGGCGATATTGCTTCTAACATTCTGGATATCTGCGGTATTACCTGTAACAAAAACGCTCTGCCCGGCGACGAGACCGGCGCCCGGCCGCGCGGCATCAGGTTCGGGACTACTATCCTCAGCCAACAGGGTCTGGGCCAAAAAGAAATGCAGAAAATCGCCCGGCTGATCTATAAAGTCCTGGATAATATCCAGACTTTTAAAGTTATTGGCACTTCCGGTGAGTTATCACGCGGCAAACTCAACTTGGATGTCATTGAAGAAGTAAAAAATGAGGTCCGGAAATTACTTAAATCAGTCGATCAGGAAAAAAAATCAAAGGATTCCTCGATCGAAATCATCGGCGAACGCGCCGCGGCTTTCCTGCAACACGTGATCGTCCATGATATTTATCAGCTCAGGCCCGGTGCCGCTTTTAATACCGTCCTGCTTGACGCCAAAGGAAAAATTATCGATGAAGTCGTCATTAAACAGTTACCCGATAAAAAAACCGGCGATGCTCATTATTTAATCGCGACCCACTCCAATAAAACTGATACTATTTTAACCTGGCTGACCGGGTTATCCGATGGGTATATCTTATTCGATGAAGATGATATTTATGCCAAGATAGATGGACCGGTAGCTATCCGGAAAGCGCCAAGTGAAAAACTAAAAGTAAAAAATGAGGGGTCTAAAAAATCTTATGATCTGACCAAACCGTATTTTATCGGGCAAAGCACCCTTCTTAAAAAAAGCCAACCAAAAACTGACAACCAAAAACTAACAACTTTTGAGTATATCCCCTACGAAGGCGAACCCCGAAAAACCTATTTCTACGAAGAGCATCTGCAATTAACCAAGAAACAATTTATGGTCCCTTTTGCCGGTTGGTCCATGCCGGTCTGGTATACCCGGGCCAGCGAAGAACATCTGGCTGTTCGCCAGGCCGCCGGACTTTTTGACGTTTCTCATATGGGCCGCTTCCGGATCAAAGGAAAATACGCGACCAGGTTTTTGGATCTGGTCACAACCAACTATGTACCCAAACTTCTGGATGGACAAGCTCACTATTCTTACATTCTCGACGCTGACGGACACGTCATGGATGATATTTTTCTTTATAAAATCGCTGAAGATGATTACATTCTTGTCTGTAACGCGGCCAACGCGGAAAAGATCGGTCAGTGGCTGCACGCCGTGAACGAAAAGAAAGTACTGATCGATAACAAACACCCGGCCCGACAGATCGAAGGATCCGTGACCATCACGGACATCCGTGATCCCGCCGCCGGTGATGCCCAATTAGTCAACATTGCTCTCCAGGGACCGAACTCATTAAAAATATTGCTTAAACTTTCCGGGTCTCAGGCGGAAACATCCAAATTACGCAATCTGAAAAAATCACATTTTGACGAATTCCTCGCCTTGTCGAGCCCGTCCTCTGGCGGGAAATTCGGCGGTATTTGGGCTCTGGTAACCCGGACCGGTTATACCGGTGAAGATATCGGCTTTGAAATATTCGTCAAGCATACCGCGGCGGTAAAATTCTGGAACCTCTTGCTGACCGAAGGAAAAGAGGTTGGGATCCAACCCTGCGGCCTGGCCGCGCGTGACTCGCTCCGGACTGAAGCCGGCCTGCCCCTTTACGGACATGAACTTAACGGACAGCATAAAGTAAGCGCCACTGAAGCCGGTTACGGATCCTTTATTAAAAGACATAAGGGATTCTTTATCGGACGCAAGGCT
>DAOWBV010000231.1 GCA_030633885.1 Planctomycetota bacterium | reverse complement strand
TGGCGTTGGCCGCCGGAAAGATTGACGCCGCGTTCGCCCAGGATGGTTTCATATTGTTTGGGGAATTCCCGGATGTCGTTGTCAATGCAGGCGACCCGGGCGGCAGCGGTGATCTTTTCCGGGTCCGCCTGATCGAGCGCGAAAGCGATGTTACCACTGATCGTTTCCGAAAAGAGAAAAATATCCTGGGAAACATAACCGATCTGGCGCCTTAAAGAAGCCAGGTCAAGATCCCGGGCGTTGACCCCGTCGATCAGGACTTCACCTTGAGAGGGATCAAAGATCCTGGGAATAAGATTGACCAGGGAGCTCTTGCCGCTGCCGAGCAGGCCGAGCAGGACGACGGTCTGGCCCGCTTTAATTTGCAGATTGATATTTTTCAGGGCCGGCTGGCCGGATTGAGGGTAATTCAGGGTCACGTGACGGAATTCGATCAGGCCTTTAATCTTCCGGTCGACCGGTTTCGCCGGCGAGGTCACGGCGGGGGTGGTCTGGAAAAACTGTTGGAGCCGGTCCATGGATGCCCGGGCGCGTTGGAAGCGGGCGATGACCATGCCCAACCCCATCATGGGCCAGATGATATAACCGAGATACATCAAAAAAGAGACCAGGGTTCCGACTGAGATCTCCTGGTTGATGACCTGGTGTCCGCCGACGACGAGAATGATCAGGAATCCGAGTCCGACCAAGAAACGCACGACGGCAGAAAATCTGGCTTCAGTCATGGCTAAATCCAGGTTATCCCGAACGAACCCGTTATTTAATTGGCGAAAGGACTGGATCTCTTCTTTTTCCCGGGCGAAGGATTTGACCACGCGGATACCAGCAAAATTTTCCTGGGCAGCCGTACTGATGGTTGCCAGCCTGGCCTGGATCCGGGCTGATTGCCGGTGCATGGCGCGGCTGATCCGGCTGACGAATAAAAATAACAACGGCGGTATCAGGAGAATATAGAGAGTGAGTTTAGGACTGAAATATAACATAATTGATAAGGCCCCGGCGGTATAGAGGATAATATCGACGATGACCATGACGATGCGGCCGTAGAACATGCGGACTATTTCGATATCTATAGTTGCCCGGGACATAATATCGCCGGTCTTGGTCTTGTTGAAAAAATCAGAAGACAGGGTTTGCAGGTGGCGGAAAAGTTTGCTTCTGATATCGCGGGCGATCTTCATCGAAGTGCCCCGGAAAGCGATCCGCATACGGAATCGGAAGACCACCTGAAAGAGGATGAAGAGAATATAAATAGCGGCTGATAAGAACAGGAGTTGGGTGATAGGTAAAAGGGTCTCTTTTCCTTTGACATTGTCAGCCAGGCCGTCGATGGCGAACCTGATGATTTGGGGCAGGAAGAGGTCAACGGTGTCGATGATGATCAGGACGATGACGCCGATCAAGAAAAACTTTTTATATTGCCTTAGGTAAGGATAAAATGGTTTCAGGTTTTTGAACATTATGAAATTTGCTCTACAAATTTTATGCGAAACTTTATCGGAACTTTGGTGTTGGTAATTATAGCAGAAAGAAGCGCGAAAGAGAAATATTTGGCCGAAAAAATAAAAATCAGGTTGAAAAAACAGGATAATCGGTTATAGTTATAATAGAGGAACAAAAGCTGTCCTCGATAAAGGCAAACCCCGGGAAACCGGGGGACGCAAAGCCATAGGGCCTAAGCCTTGAACTATCAGTTCGGGGTAAGGCCGTGAACCACGTTGGGTTCACGGCGTGGTAGCCTGGTTGCCGAAGGGAAGATAAAGTTTATTTTCAGATTGACATCAGGGTATAATTTGCTACAATAAACCCGGTTCTTTCGGCGGCCCTGCCTGGAGACAGGAAGTTGGTGCGCGGCCTGAAAGACCGGGTTTTTTTTTAATGAGCAGATCCTTTACGAAGTAAAAGATAGGTCAAAGACCGTCTACGAATTAAACCCCGCCCTTTTTGCAAAAAGGGCGGGGTAAGTAACATATGGTTATGCAATTAACGTCCGAATAAGGAGTCAAAATGAAAGATATTTCCCGTTATCAACAAAAAGAAGGGTTC
>DAOWBV010000226.1 GCA_030633885.1 Planctomycetota bacterium | reverse complement strand
TTCGGCTATAACTCCTTATATTTCAGCTGGTTAAAGTCTATTTTTTTGAGATTAACTGTTGTTACTTATATTATTTTAGTCGAAATCAGACTGGTTAGTGCACAGATTTTTGTGCATTTTAACCAGATTTGTGCATTGTGCACAGAATGGATTAATAATTAGCAGATAAGAATTCAGGAGGGCTATTTGAGAAGATTAAAAAAACAGTATCGGTTCCGGTTGTTGCTCTGTCAAAAAAAAGAGGCAACATTTCGAGGCGATAGGATTACCAATATAATGAATCGCGGCGGCCCTCCTTCGCCAGTAGGCTTCCGCCGTCGTTCTCTGAACTATGGCGGACAAATCGGACGGGCAAGCCCCGATAAATCGGGGCAAGCGAAAAACGCTGTGAGCCCCGCCCTTTCTAGCAGGAATTCTTTGCTTCGCCAGGAAGAGCGAGGTGAATTGAACTAAACCGCTCAACAGTCAAAAATTATTTTTAATTTGATTTTATGAGGAAAAATAGTATATTAAACCAAAACAAAACCACGGGTCGGACTGATCGAACTGATTGTTGATCCGTACCATCAGTTAAATCTGTGGTTAAGAATAAAAGTATTTAGGGAGCAAGTACGATGAAAATTGAACCAGCCCGTCGCGTGCGATCATTACCGCCGTATCTTTTTGCCGAGATCGATCGGCAAAAAGCCCGGCTGAGAAAAAAGGGTAAGGATATCATTGATCTTTCGGTCGGTGACCCGGATATAGAACCGCCGCTTTTTATGATCAGGGCCCTGAAAAAGGCGTTGACTCTGCCCGGGGTGCATCGCTATCCGCCTTATCAGGGAACAACCGAATTCCGCGAGACGATCGCCCGCTGGTACGCGAAAAATTTAAAGGTCAAGATCGATCCGGTGAAGGAAGTCTGGTCATTGATCGGGAGCAAAGAGGGGATCGCTCATTTGACGTTGGCTTTGGTTAACCCGGGTGAGTTAGTGCTGGTGCCGGACCCGTGTTTTCCCATGTATCATTCGAGTATCCTTTTTGCCGGCGGTCGGGCGCATTCAATGCCGTTACGTCAGGAAAACGGTTTTCTGCCTGATCTGTCAGCAATTAAACCTTCCGTAGCGCGTAAAGCAAAGTTGATGTTTTTGAACTATCCGAACAATCCGACCGGGGCGGTGGCGACCCGACGTTTTTATAGCGATGTCGTTAAATTTGCCAAAAAATATAACATTATTGTCTGCCAGGATAGCGCCTATTCTGAAATTTATTACGGCCCGCGGCCGGTTTCGTTTTTAGAGATACCCGGCGCTAAGGAAGTCGGGGTGGAAACGCGTTCTTTTACCAAGATGTTCAATATTGCCGGCTGGCGGGTCGGTTGGGTGGCCGGTCGGGCCGAAGTGGTCAGGGCGGTCGGTCAGTTGAAGACCAATCTTGATTCCGGTCTTTTTGTCGCTTTTCAGAAGGCCTGTTGTCTGGCTTTGAAGGAAGGTAATCCCGCCGTGCGAAAGATTTGCAAAGTTTATCAGGAACGCCGGGATATTCTTGTGGACGGCTTGAATTCATTGGGTTGGAAGATAAAAAAACCGCAGGCAACGTTTTATCTCTGGGTGGAAGTGCCGGGAGATTTTACTTCCATTGAATTATGTGAACGCCTGTTGAATAAACATTACATCAGTACCATGCCGGGGATTGGTTTTGGCCCGCAGGGAGAAGGTTACATACGTTTCGCGTTGACCCAGGATAAAAAAAGGATTAAGCAGGCGATAGAACGGCTCAGGAAGTTTTAAAGGCAGGTAATCAGTCAACGGTTAGCGGTGATCGGTGCTGATATATAATGTTGTAGCTGCGAGGCTTGTCCTCGCCAATTACAGAGGGCGACCGTAAAGGTCGCAGCTACAATAGAGAAGGGTTTCAACTGAGTTGAATAAAAAAAAGACAAGAATAGTACTCGGAACAAAGAATCGAGGAAAGATCCGGGAGATCAAAAAACTCTTACGTGGGTTGCCGATCAAGTTTATTGACCTGAAGAAGTTCAAGGATATACCGTCCGTTAAGGAGGATGGTCGGACTTATCGGGCCAACGCGGTCAAAAAAGCCCTGACCTTGGCTCAATTGACCGGCGAGATCGTTA
>DAOWBV010000019.1 GCA_030633885.1 Planctomycetota bacterium | reverse complement strand
GTTTCAGGTAGGCCCGTTCACCGGAAATGAGCCACGGTTCCCAGCAACCGCATTCCGGGCAAGACCAGGCCGGCGTGATTAGTACGCCAATAAGTATTAACCCGCTGACCAAAAATCTTAACCGGTAATTTCCAGGAGTTGGCCTCAGAGACAAGAAATCAACTTTGGCGAATATTGAGTCTCTATGCATCATTCATAACTTATAACTCAAAATTCACAGTTTGTCAATTTCTATCCCTTCGCGGGTCAGAAATATTTTATTAATCCGGCCTATTAAATAATATATCGATCATAACATCCAAGCGAATATTATGATTACCTTCAGAAGTTATCTTATATAAGGGATTAATTTTGTCTTTATCCAGAACGAAACCCAGGGCCATGGCCGCGTAAGCCCGCACCTTCCCATCTTTTTCATTTTTATAAAAATTCATTAACGGATCGATCGAAGTTTCATCACCCACGTAACCGATCCCGTGTAGGATTTTCCATTTAGCCCCAGACAAAACAGATTTGTCGGCTGAGGCTAATTTCTCATGTAATATCTTCAGAACCTCCGCCCGCCGGCCTAACATAGCCAAAGCCACGGTAATATTATTATAGCCCGCGTTGGCTAAAAGCTCCTGACCCGGGTCCTGAACTTTTTCAAAGAGTTCTTCCAGGATCGGCACGGCCCGCTTATCGCCGATCATTCCCAGAGCCAGAATAGCGTAGGACCAGGCGACCGGATCACTCAGGCCTTCTTTTTCAACGATCTTAATCAGCACCGGTACGGATTCTTTATCTTTCAGCATGCCCAGAGCTAAAGCGGCCGCCCCGCGGACAAAATATTTCTTTTTACTAACCAGGATATTTCTTAATTCCCTGGTACCCTCTTCATCATTCAGCATACCCAGAGCCAGAATACTAAATCCCTGCAAGTTATAACCACCTTTTTTGGTAGCCTTAAGTAATAATTTGGCGGCTGATTTACCACCCTTGCCTGCCGACGGAGCAGACAATTGCCCCAAGGAAATAGCCGCCAAGCCCTTGACCTGACTACCACGGCCTTTAGTCAGTAGCTTCAGTAAATCTTTCTTGGACTTTTCAGATTTTATTAAGCCCAGAGCCACGGCGACCGAACCCTGGATATCACTTTTTTTCTCCTTTAAAGCCTTTTTAAGAAACGGCAGGGCCTTTTTGTCCTTGATCCGGCCCAGGGCCACGGCCGCGCAAGAACGAATTTGAGACTTTTCTCTTTTATTCTGTAAAATTTTACCTAAAAATGGTATCGCCGCGGGATTCTCTAAGTTACCTAACGAAAGCAAAGCCACGCATTTGATCTCTGGTCTCATCCTATGTCTTTTAACAAAGACTTCTTGTAATGCCTTAATCGATGCCTTGTCATTAATATAACCCAAAGCCAGGGCGGCGTAGGATCGAGTATTTATTTTCGACTTTTTGCCAAAAAGTATTTTCTTGAGGTTCTTAACATTCGCCGGATCACCCATAATCCCTAATGATAAGACCGCGTTATCACGAACATACCTGTTTTTATCCGTCAAAAACTTTTTAATATGTTCCTCTAATTTTCTGTCCCGGAACTTCGCCATGGCGATTAGAGTATTGGCCTTAGTTAAGTTATGATCATCTTTCAAACATTCCGTTAAAGCATCGATACCCTTTTTTCTCGATTGGATCTTAACTCCGATAGTTTTTTTAGAATCAGGATCTTTTGGTTCGTCCGGGTTTTCGCCCCAATCAATCGGTTCTTTAAAAGATAAATAGTGGAGACGATTCCGGGTCCACCACACCTCCCACTCTGGTACCAGACTATCTTCGAATACAGCCCAGGGAGCCAAACCACTAACCAAAGCATTATTAGGCTGTCGGATAACAAAACCAGGAACCACCGGAGCTGGTGCCGGAGCTGGTGCAGGTGCCGGTGCCGGAACTGGCGCTGGCGCTGGCGCTGGTACCGGAGCTGGAACTGGCGCTGGCACGGGTGCCGGAGCTGGAGCTGGAGCTGGGGTCGGTGTCGGTGTTGGAACTGGTACCGGTGGCGACGGTGGTGCCGCCGGTGGCGGCGGCAGTGCTGGTGGCGGCAGTGGTGCCACTGGTGGTGGCGGTGGTGGTGCCACTGGCGGTGGTGGTGGCGGTGGTAACGGTGGCGGATCAACCGGCGGTGGTGTTGTTATTATTATTGGATCAACCACCGGTGGCGGTGGTAGCGGTGGCGGATCGACCGGCGGTGGCGTTATTATTGGATCGACCGGCGGTGGCGGATCGACCGGCGGTGGCGGATCGACCGGCGGTGGCAGATCGACCGGCGGTGGCGGTGAACAACAAAAAACTGTAGGCGCTGGTATACCTGGCAGTGGTATATCAAATACCCAAGCCGGGGCCCCCTCCCCATTATGATCATTGGGAAACCCCGCGGCTACTGCCTGCCGATGCCGATAGTAACATACGAACACATTAGGATCACCACCCCCATATTCTTGATAGTGGGGCCATATGACCGTACACCATCCATCAGCTGAATTAAAAGACCAATTAAAAAAGCACAAAACACAAATACTGATAAACAATAATTTCGTGACTACCCGAACACGATCATTTCTTCTGGCTGGCATAAAAGTTAATCTCTGCTTAATCTGGTTTGCTGATTAAAATATAGTCCTAAATATTAAGCCGCATCAAATCTTGAAATATCAAGCTACCCTTACATTAATACTATAAGACCACTTATTTAAGTATAGCCCCCCTTGTAAGAAAATCAAGTATTTTTAGGTTTTTTCAGTAAATAAATTGAGCGCTCGGTTCTAGACCTGATTATCCCGAGGGCTCAATTATTTTTGACAATATCATTAATATGATATAATATTCTTTAATGGATAACCCGGTTATGTCCGTATACAAAAAAATGTTAGCCCGTTGCGGCCCCCAGCACTGGTGGCCGGCCGAGGCACCGCCGGATACACCGGCCGGTGGTTTCGAGGTCATGCTCGGCGCTATCCTGACCCAGAACACCAACTGGGGTAACGTCGAAAAAGCCCTTCGAAACCTGAAAAATGAGAAATTAATGGATCCGGTCTCCCTATATAATATTAACGTAAAAAAGCTGGCCGGGTTGATAAAACCGGCCGGATATTTCAATGTCAAAGCAAAACGTTTAAAAAACTTCCTCCGGTGGCTGATGGAAACTTATAACGGCGATGTCAAAACCGTCCAGTCCCTGCCCAAGGAACAATTACGGGAAGAATTACTGAGCATCACCGGTATCGGACCGGAAACGGCGGATTCGATCGTCCTTTACGCCACCGGCCAGCTGAGTTTTGTCGTCGATTCTTACACCGCCCGGATCTTCGGCCGGCATCAATTAATACCGGAAGAAAGCACTTACGATGATATCAAATCTTTTTTTGAAAATAGTCTGCCGGACGACGCGGCGTTGTTCAATGAATACCACGCGTTGATCGTCAGGATCGGCAAAGAGTATTGTAAAAAAACCAAACCGCGTTGTGATGATTGTCCGCTTAACGGGATAAACGACTTCCCTGAAAAAGAATAATTTAACAGGGACTGGTATGAGACTGGTACGAGACAAGAAAGTCTCTTAAAAGTCTCGTTTCAGCCGAAGGACTGATCCGTCCTCTGGCGGACAAGTCCCTGTAGAAAAAGGAATGTTTATGCTGCCAAAAAAACTATCCGCCCAAATAAACAAAAACCACCCCTGGGCCGTCAACACCCTGAAAAAATACTTGAGCATCCCGAGCGTCTCGGCCCAGAAACGCGGGACCAGAGAATCGGTCCGTTTCCTGACCGGAATATTACGTCAATGCGGATTAAAAGTCCGGGTGATCAAAACTAAAAGCGGGCACCCGCCGGTCATTTACGCTGAAAAAACCGTCAACCCGCGCGCGAAAACTATTCTTTTCTATAATCATTACGATGTCCAACCGGCAGAACCACTGGAATTATGGACCACGCCCCCTTTTAAAGCGGCTATCCGGAACGGAAAAATCTTCGGTCGCGGGGCTTCGGATAACAAAGGCAACCTGATCACCCGATTGAACGCGATCAAGTCATTCCATGACGCCGGTCTTGAGTTACCGGTCAATGTTAAATTCGTCCTGGAAGGCGAAGAAGAAGTCGGCAGTCGATCATTACCGCTTTTTATGAAAAAATATCGCAAAATGATCGCGGCTGATATGTGCATCTGGGAATTAGGATTCCATGACGAGAACGGCCGCCCGAAACTGAGCCTCGGTTGCAAAGGAATTATCCACACCGAACTAACCACCCGGACCACCAGAACAGACCTGCATTCTTCCCTGGGCATCATTGTGCCCAACCCGGCCTGGCGGCTGGCCTGGGCTCTCAATAGTTTAAAAGGCGCTGATGAACGGATCCGGATCAAAGGATTCTATCAACACGTTCGCCGGCTTGACCGGTTGGACAGAAAAGTCGTCCGTCAAATATCATTCGATGAAAAAAAGAAACTCAAGGAATTGGGACTAAAAAAATTCGTGCTGGGCTTAAAGGGGAAAGCATTGATCCAACGATTTTATTATCAACCGGCATTGAATATCAACGGTTTGATCGGCGGGTATCAGGGCAAAGGAAACAAAACTGTTTTGCCCAAAGAAGCGGCCATCAAAATAGATTTCCGGCTCGTGCCGAACCAGAACCCAACGGATATTTTAAAGAAACTTCGGCGTCATTTAGACCGGGAAGGTTTTAAGGACATTGGAATAAAAGACGCGACCGGTTATCCCCCGGCCCGGACACCGCTCAATAACCAATACGTCAAGCTGGTCGCCGAGGCGCAAACGAAAATTTACGGGAAACGAGCGATGATAGAACCCCTCTTTGCCGCTTCCGGTCCGATGTATCTTTTCACCCCGCTTATGCCCTGCTTCTGCGAAGGGGTCGGCCATCCCGCCTCCAATATCCACGCCCCGGACGAAAATATTTATCTCAAAGATTTTCTGCTGGGAGCGAAGTGTATCGCGGAGATCATGAATAAATTAGGCGGGTCTAAAATCTGATTATTCCGGTTGCTTCCAGAATAATTCCAATTCCGATCAAAACAATAATTGCCGCGCTGGCCACGGAAAGTATTCGAAAAAACCGCCCGCCTTTTGAAAAGCGATCAAGAAATGATTTAGCGTAAACCATCAGCAGTCCGATCACGATCAGAACGGCCGCCAACCCCAGGCTGAAACTGATGATCAGCGCCAACCCCCAAATAATCCGTTTGATCGAAATAGCCATCAGCAAAATAACGATGGCGGTCGGGCACGGCACCAGACCACCGGAAACCCCCAGTAAAACAATATCTTTAAACTTAACCTTCTCATCGGGCAGGTGATCATGACCGTGCTCATGCGCATGAGAATGCGCATGAATACTTTGCCAGCGACGCATGAACATCCAGCTACCGATAAGAATAATCAACCCACCGGAACCGATCTGCAAGTAAAAACTTAATCGTTCAGCCTGGACATACTCAGCCGCCATTAAAAATACTAAACCGATAATGACCACGCTGAAAATATGGCTGCCGGTAACGATGATGCCCAGCCAGACCGCGTTCCAGGCCGTGCCGCGCGTGCCGACCAGATAAGCGGCTACCAGGGTTTTACCGTGTCCGGGCTGTAAAGCATGACCGGCCCCCCATAAAAACGACAGGATTAGCGCCATCAGAATAATACCGAGCGCCAGTTCTTCGCTTCTTAAATACTTAAGCAGTTTTTGTTTGGTCGGATCTTCCGGGACAATGAAACCGGTTTCATCAGACCCCGACTCCCCGGCTTCAGACGAAACAAAATAGCTTAAAGAAACGCCCTGGTAATCACCGGGTTCGGTCTGCCGGCCCTGCCGCATCAGTTTTACATCTATCTCTTCCTGCGACGCGTAAGTCAACCCGACGCCTTTTTCGTTCGCGACGAATATTTTCAATAGAACCGTCCGATGCAGGATATTCGCCAGATAAAAACTCAGACTATGGTTGCCCGATGAGTTTTTTTTAAACGGTAACTCAAATTCAAAATCCATCTTAACCGGCACCGGTAAAACCTTCGTTTCGTTTTTCAGATCCATCATGACCGTCAACCAACGGATTTTTCCCGGCTCGATATGGTATTGATGACCATTAATCGTCACGGCCAACCCCTGGGTCTGTAAATATTCTTTCAGGGTGTTCAGGATAAACTCTTTTTCCTGAGCGGAGATTTCCCCATCATTATTTTTATCGATCAGGTTCCGGTAGCGGAGGGCTTCGATATCACCGATATGGGCCCAGTAATCAACGACTAGTTTCTCCGGCGCGATTTTTATCTCTGCGCTGACGCCAATATCCTGGACGTATTGATCGGTAATGTCATGGGCGGAAACAGGTGCACTGCAAATAAGGAAAGCGGGAAGCAACAGAAAGTATATCAATCTTCTCATATTTCACAGAATAACAAATAAACATACCCTTTGTCAAAAAGAAAAGGAATGCGTTACGCGCCGAGCACTCGCAGAATCCCGCGGTAGTTAGATTTTTGGGCTAACCCAAAGCGAAATATCTTATGAATTTCATATACCTTAGTTTTGCTCACGCAAATATTATAAGGTAACGTTCGAAAGGGTACAAGGACACCCTACCCCCTTTTTTTCTTTTGACTTTATTTTGTTTGTAAGTTGCTTTGTTGAATTCCTTCCCCTTTCAGCCAGAGGACTGATCCGTCCTTCGGCGGAGATGGGGGAGGTTAGGTGGGGGTGAGGGTTGTTTCACCCTCCCCCAACCCCTCCCATCAAGGGAGGGGAGTCATTTTTGCTAGGTTTTCAACAGAGTATTTGTAAGTCAATATAACAAAATTCCTTGATTTTATAGTCTGAGAATTTCTATTTCAACCAGCCGATTTTTTTCATGGCCAACCTCAAAAACGCCGCCAGGATTAATACAATCCCAAAAGCGACGACAACTGAAGAACCGGAAGGCAATCCCTGGGTATCCCCGATGGTTACATAATAAGAAGCCAAGAGACCGGCCGCGCTGGTAAACGTCCCGATCCCCCAACCGATAATCAGCCTGAGTCCGATCCGATCAGTAAAAAGCATGGCGCAGACGGCCGGAATGACCAGATAGCTGAAGACCATCAAGACACCGGCGATCTGGACCGAACTGGTCACGACAAATCCAAAAGTCATGTAGAACAAGAAATCCCAGAAACGTATCTTCATTCCGCGCGCCCGGGCCCCGGCCGGATCGGTCGAAATCAGCAGGAATTGTTTACGGAATATGAAGTGAAAAAGACCAACCAGAACGTAAATGATCAGTATTTTTAACACGTCGGCGCCACCGACATAAAGGATACCGCCATCGAGCATGGCCTTGATCTTTTCAAATCCATGGGCCGCCTGGGAAAGGATCAGGATCGTGGCGGCGGAAGCGACCGCGTAGGCGATCCCGATGATCGCCTCCTGAGGGATCTTTTCATCACGCATCCGGCTGAGCGAGAAAACAGCCGCGCCGACAAAAGTAAATGATAATCCCATTACGTAAGAAGTGGTACTGCCCAGTTCGCTGTGGAATAACAAAGCCAGGCATGAACCAAAAGCAGCCATCTGGGCCAGCGCAAGATCGACAAATATCACGCCCCGGCTGACGATATGTAAACCCAGATAACAGTGGATCCCGGTTAAAACAAGACAGGCCAGAAAAGGCCACATGAAAATATCAAATACTTCAACCATAATATTCTCCCTTTTAAAACGCGACTTAAAATAAGATTGCTTCGCCCCGCCCTTTCTGACAAGAAAAGAATCTTTGATGGAAAGGGCGGAGCTCGCAATGACTGCCGGGCGCCTAAAACTTAAAACAGTTTCCTTGAAATTTTATTTCAACGCGGCATCGATCTTTTCGGCAATATTATCGATCATTGAAATATAATCAACCGCTTCTTTTTCTCCGCCGACGGCATTGGCCACCTGAACAATAGTTATCCCCGTCTTTTTTGAAACAAATTCCGGCGCCTTGCGGCTATAGTAATTTTCCATGATCAGGATTTTTGTGTCGTCAGCTTTTATTTTCTTGATGACCTTGACTAAATGTCTCGGGCTGGGTGGAATTCCCGGTTTGGGCTCCAGTTCTTCAGCCACCACCAGATTAAAACGATTAACGAAATAGGACCAACTGCGGTGATAGGTGATGATCTTTTTGCCCTGGTGAGGGCGCATCTTTCCGACCCAACCGGCTAATTTTATTGCGGATTGCGGATTGCGGATTGCGTTTTGCTGATCTATAAATTCAATCAATTTCCCGGCCAGTTCCAGTCCCCAGAGTCGCTCGCCACCGATCTCAGCCACCAATTCTTTGCCGAACATGGCCTCATCCAATTTCCTGATAAAGGCCTGATAATTCTTCCCGAAAATATCTTTATTCGCCGGGGCTAATTTTTTGAGCCGGTCGGCAATGTTTTTGGCCATAACCCGGCCGTTATAAGGATCGAGCCAGTAATGAGGATTGCCTAATGGATGGACATCCCCCATGGAACGGTCAATTTTTTGGGTCGTCGGGACTTCGAGAAGAAGAACTCCTTCTGACGCGTCAAGATGACCCGGATCACCGATCTGGATCCTGGTATTTCGGGAACCCTCAATGATCGGTTCTTCGTAACCGATCTCAAGCTCTAAGCCTATCCGGATCCAGAGATCGGCATTACGCGCCCGGACCATATAAATCGGCTTGGCCTGGATAAAATGCGGATCCTGATTGCCCTGACAGATATTGGTCACGCTAACGTATTCGCCGCCAATCATTTCCGCGATAGATTTAAGGTCGGTCGTGGTGGTAACGACATTAAGTCTGTTTTCATCTGACCAGCTGAATCCGGTCAGCAATAGCAACATCGTTAAACAAATCATTAACTTTTTCATAGATAGCTCCTTTTTTATAATTTGTAGCGGCGGGGCTTGTCCCCGCTTCGAAGCGACCGCCCCGATTGGGTCGGGATTCCGCTGTCGCTTCACAAGGGTCGCAGCGACACAACTCCTGGCTCTTGGCTAAAATTTATGCGCCCCGTGAGTACCCAAAGAAATTTGCAGTTGCAAAAATATTCGAGAGACATCTTCTTTCCCTTCCTCGGTTTCATAATCACCATCTGTATACTGAAAGCGCAGGCGGGAGAATTCACTCAGCGTCCAGTCCACCATCAACGCTAATTGATCGCTCCCATCCGGCGATGAGGAAGTACCGGGCGGCAGATCAATATCATTGATCATACCGATCCGGTCCCAGCGCACACCGACCCGCCAGCGGGGCAGAAAACCATAAGTTGTTTGCAGGTAATAACCATCCTGCTTTTCTATTTTGTCCCGGCCGATCAGGGCTGTGTTCAGATCATGATTTTCCACGGTCAGGTCTTTGCGCCGCTGAAAATATTCGCCCTGAACGGTAATATCACCCACCCCGTAGGCACGCAGGTCGTCAAACTTATAAACAAAATCGAATCCGCCGAACTTACTATGACCGGTCAGCCAATGATCGTAAGTGCCATCGGTATTACCATCGTGTTCTTCCTGATGCACTCCCCGACTGAAAAAAGTCCCGAACTGAATGGCGTGATTAACGTTGGCCAGATTAGGGGCCAATTTAAGCCAGCCGACAAATATCCGCGGCCCGGACTTATCAGATAAATGATCCCCCCCGATATGGTTAAACATGACTTCATTATTCCCCTGGAACGCTTCCAGACCGGCCAGCAGATAAAAATCAGTCGGCATCAGCCAGGAGGCCTGAATACCTTTGTCATTCAAACCATGTGTGCCCAGTGTCAATCGATAAATAAGCGGCTGGTCGCTGAAATCCCAGGAGTGAGCATGCTGAGGGTTGATCCGGCCGAAATCGCTGAAGAACTTGCCGAACTTCAACTGCAGGCCGTGCGGTAAAGCCGTGGTCTGGATAACCGCCTCTTCCATTTCCGCCCCTTCTTCCGTGACGGCGGCAACACCCCACCCTTTAAAATAAGGATCGGCGTTGGCCGAGAAATACAATTCCAAATGGTTCATGTTAAAACCCTCATCCGGCCCATGGTGATGACCGGCCGTGCAACTATGACCAAACCCTTCTGTTTCTTCGAAAATATGAGCAATCCCTTCTTTTGAATCATCCCGCTGATAAAAAGTATCGACGATTACTGAAATATCAGGATTCAGGCTTTGGAAGTAACGGCCGGTGGAAGAAGGCGCCGGTCGCTTTATCTCTTCGGAAGATTTTGCTCCGGCTAACAGCTCTTCGATTTCCTTTTCGAGCTGTTGATCATCCTGGGCCCGCAGTGGCGCCGAGCATAATATTATAATTAAGACCATTAAGTATATGTAATTTTTCTTCATAAGTTCCCTCATTTTTAATTTAACATTGTAACTCAATTCTCTTGTGCCCGTTAGGGTATGAGAATTGAATCAATCAAAACTAAAGTTTTGAGTTACAGAGTAAAGACGGGTAACAATTGTAACCTTAAGTAACTTACTGTAACCCCTACTTTGTAACCTTATGAAATTGGCGGCGCGCGGATGGATTGAGAAAGGACCTCGAAAGAAGAGCAATGAATTGCTTCAGTGATAACAAGAGATTTACCGGTAATCGAGAAAGTGGTTGAAGTAATATCCGGGGTGATGATATCCTGACTGTTAAGAAAAGAGCATAAGGAGCAACTCTGATGATCATGAACGGGATGGTTGTGGTGCGGATGATCTGAGTTATCACATGATTTCTCCGATGAACAGGATTGAGTCAAGGCGGGCTTATCCGAGATCGCTCCGCCCTGACAGGCCGGGCAATCTGACGAATTTCGTATTTTCAATACATGGGTAGACGCCTGAAGATAAGGGAAGAAATATAAAAATAAGACAACGAGCGTTATCTTTTTCATACAGATTAAATATACCAGAAACCTGCGGCGAAGTCAAGGTTTCAAATCAATTTAAATTACCGGCGTTGATCAGGTCGATGACGGCCTGATCGGCCGGGGCCATTTTGCGGGATAAGAGCCCCAGGTTTTTGATGGTCGTTTCCGCATCCCGGGAAACCAGGCCATTGGCGGCCGGTATCTCGACCCCCTGCAAGGCCAGCAAAGCCGATTGCCAAGCAACATTGGCCGCCGTCATAACTTTAACAGAGCAACCGACCTTAGCACCATCGCAAATAACTCCGGCAACATTTCCCACAAGATTATTAATGGCTTTTTCTATTGCCCGGACGTTGCCTTTAAGATAATAAACGATCCCGGCCGAAGCACCCAGGCCGGCCCTTAAAAAACAACCGCAAAGCGGGGTCAGGTAACCGGTATAATAAGTGGTGTAACAGGCTAAAAGATGAGACAAGGCAACAGCTTTAATTAATCGGCCTTCATGCCAGCCGAGCTTTTCCGCCACTGAAATTATTGGTAACATCGCGGTTATGCCTTGATTGGGACTGCCGGTAATAGCCATGACTTCTAATGCTCCGCCGGCCATTCGGGCGTCGACCGCCGCGACTGTTTTAAATTGGATCTGGGTAGCCAAATCATTTGACAACATCCGTTTTTTTATCAGGCTTTTAATAGAATGCCCAACCCCTAGCCCGGAAAAACTCTTCATCCCTAACTTGCTGGCCGCCTGATTTATCCGGATCGCCCTCTTGATGTAATCGTGATCATATTTATTCAGCTGACCGGCTAATTTGATTATCTTTTTAATGCTTAACCGGGAAAGAGTCTGAATAGCCGGGCTGAACGTCTCTTTAATCTTTTTATTTTTAGTCTTATATAATATTACTGAATCAAATTTGATCAGGGTTACATTATGATTAGTGCTGATAACCGCCTTCCCGTTATGATCTTTGACTGTTACCTGCGCTTCAAGATAGGCGCTTTTAACTTCCTTTTCTAAAATTTTTATTTTTATCTTTTTTTGGACCACTATTTTACGCGCTTGTTTAATAATGGATTTGGTGATATTTCTGAATAAGTTCAAACCCAGGCCGGGATCGCAAAACAATCCGATCGCCGCCGATAACTTTATTCCGGCAAGTCCTTTTATCTGAGGAATTCCGCCCAGAAAAGAATTTTTATAGCTTTTACGGTCAAGTATTACCGTTATTGATTTAATTTTACCGGAAGAAAACGATTTCAAGGAAGGCGTTTTCGGTCTTTTGTTTAACCGAAAACGTAAAGGGATATTTCCTTGCAGGCAATTGTACGCCAACGAAACCGCCAGCCCGACCGCGTTTAATTCTACGGTCCCAACCACCGGTTTCATCTGTTCTTTCAATAATGATGTCAGTAACGACGAGGAATGAGGCGCATTGATTTCTGCTTTTGAACGAGAAATCGGCTTGACAGAACCGCGGTAAATCAATCCTGTTTCCGGATCTCGAAAATAATTTAAACCCTTCATGATAACTGGCTCCTTTTATTCCTATTCTTATATTATCCCAACAATTAATGGTTGTCAATATAAACATCATTCCAAATCACCCAAAACCTAATTCACCGTCAGTGCCTTGCACCTACCACTTTCGTTTAGAGAAATAAGCGTCGAGTGCGATCCATAATTACGCTGAAAATCCTTGATTTATTTTATAAGCGTACTATACTGAGATATTAATTGCTATTATTTCCCTGAGCAATGGGGTGTTTTTTATAATAAAAGAATATTAATATGACAGATGTTATTTACTTAGATAACGCGGCGACAACATTCCCCAAACCGCCTGAAATATATGATTTCATGATCAAATTCTACCGCGAAAGCGGGGTCAACCCGGGTCGGACCGGCTGTGATATGGCCCTGGAAGCGGAAAAGATGATCCAGGAAACCCGGCAGTTACTGACAAAATTCTTTGGCGCCAAAGGTGATTATAACCGGCTGGTCTTTTCTTATAACGCGAGCGATTCTCTCAACATAATAATCAATGGCGTTCTGAAAAAGGGCGACCATGTCATTTCAACTGTGATGGAACATAATTCCGTTCTGCGTCCTTTGAACCACTTTGAAAAAGACGGCAAAATAACTATTGATCTGGCCGGGGCGGACAAAAAAGGATTGGTTGATCCGGCTGAAGTGAAAAAACTGATCAGAAAAAATACCCGCCTGGTTATTATTAACCATGGTTCTAACGTGATCGGCAGCGTCCAGCCGGCTAAAGAAATTGGCGCTATCTGCCGCGAGCATGGAATCTTATTCGCGATAGACGCCGCCCAAACAGCCGGCATGATCCCGATAAACATGGAAGAGCTAAATGTCGATATACTGGCTTTCACCGGACATAAATCACTTTTGGGACCGACGGGAATCGGCGGGATGTACGTCCGGGAAGGGGTTGAGGTAAAACCGATGCGCTTTGGCGGCACCGGGGTTCGCTCGGCTTATCCCTACCATCTGGAAGAATATCCCTGGCGCCTGGAATGCGGCACGCCTAATGTTCTCGGCATTGCCGGATTGCACGCCGGACAGTTGTGGATAGCCGAACAGGGTCTCGAACAGATACGAAAGCACGAAATGCGATTAGCCCAAAAACTGGTCGATGGCCTGTGGGCGATAGAAGGAGTAACTGTTTATTGTCCGAAAAAGATGGCCGGCCGTATCCCGGTAATTTCTTTTAATGTTAACGGATTCGAATCGGCTGACGTAGGATTGCAACTTGATGTTGACCACAACATTATCACGCGCACCGGGCTGCATTGCGCTCCTAAAGTTCATGAAACCCTTGGCACCGACAAGGCCGGCACCACCCGGCTTTCTATCGGCCCTTTTAATACTGAGCCACAGATCGCCAAGACCATATCAGCCGTCCAAGAGATCGCTAAAACCGGCCTGGAAAGAGCCGGTAAAAATAAAATAGTTTACGAACCATCCATTGGGACTTAAAATCTTTTGCGCGAGGAGAAAAAACAATGACGATCAAGCTGCCTGACGGCCAGGAAATCGCAGTTGATAAAGAAGGATTCATGGTCAACCCGGCAATATGGAATGAAGAGATCGCCCGACACTTAGCTAAACTGGAAGGCGTTGAAGAATTAACCGAAGAACACTGGGCGGTGATAAAATATATCAGAGATCATTATCTGAAAAACGACCTGGCCCCGATGATCAGAAGTATTTGTAAAACCACCCGGCTGCCATTAAAAAAAATCTATACCCTCTTTCCGGCCGGGCCGGCCAAAGGAGCCTGCAAATGGGCCGGCCTGCCCAAACCTGACGGCTGTGTTTAAATAATCCATTGATACCTATGGAAATCATAAACCTCACCCTGACCGCGGCAGTTTTCTGCTTCATCTCTCTCGGCATTATGATCTTGATCACCGTAAGCAAACTCCGTCAGGATCTTTCAGAGCCCCGGGGCAGTTCAACCGCCGGAATAATCTATGCCTTCACCAAAGGCCTGATGCCGCAGGCCAAAGAAAGCGCCTCGCACCACTTGCTTTCATATACGGCGGGGATCTTGTTCCATATTGGCATCCTGGCCGCGTTTTGCTTCAGCGTGATCATTTATCTGGTACTGACAGAAATAGCCATACCTGATTGGCTGCTGTTTTTAATAGTCGCTCTGATCATCGTCGGATTAACCAGCGGATCAGGATTGCTGATAAAAAGGTTCGTTAATAAACGGCTGAGAGCCATCAGTAATTTTGATGATTACTTTTCAAATATTATCGTTAATGTTTTCCTTTTGAGCACATTGATATTTTTGTTTTCCGATTCAAACGCGATGCTTCGGATCATGTATATCGTTGAAGGAATATTATTTTTGTATATCCCCTTCGGTAAACTGCGTCATAGCGCTTATTTTTTCGCCACCCGGATAATGTTCGGGACTTTCTACGGACGACGCGGAGTTTTACCCGCTAACAGAAAAAGTGTCGGTAATGAACCAGAAACAAGTTGATATCAAAGCGGCTCTGGTCAAGTTCCGCGAACTCCTGGACGGTAAAATGCGCGTCTATATGAACGCCTGCGTCCACTGCGGGCTCTGCGCTGACAGCTGTCATTACGCGCTGGCCAACCCGGATGACCCTTCGATGCTTCCGGCATTCAAAATAAATCAGATCACTTCTGTTTTTCGCCGGTATCACACTATTCTGGGCCGGCTGCTTCCCGCCTGGACAGGCAGTCAGGCGCTTGATCGGGATTACGCGGATAAACTTGTTGACGCCGTGTTCGGAAAATGCACCATGTGCGGTCGTTGCGGATTGAACTGCTCGGTCGGCCTGAACACGGGTCAGTTAATTCGTGTTACCCGGTCGGCCCTGGTCGAAGCAGGCTTAGTGCCGCGCTCACTTCAGGCAACCGTCGATAACGCCATTAACACCGGTAACAATATGGCCATCAGCGAAAAAGAATTTGTCGAAACGATCGAATGGCTTCAGGAAGACCTGCAATTAGAGCTGTCTGATGATTCGATCCGATTTCCCATAAACAAAAAAAACGCCAACATACTCTACACCTTGAATCCGCGGGAACCTAAATTTTTCCCTTTATCCATCTCGGCCATGGGCAAGATCTTTCAGACGGCGGGTGAGAATTGGACCTTAAGCAGTAATAATTATGATGTTACCAATTACGCTCTTTTCAGCGGTAACGACAATGAGGCGCGTAAAATTTCCGGACGGCTGATCAACGAAGCCAAACGGCTCGGGGCCGGCCAGCTTGTCCTGGCGGAATGCGGACACGGATTCAGGGCAACCCGTTGGGAGTTGGCGAATTGGGCCGGAGAAAAATCAGGTATAAAAATTATCAGCGTTCTGGAACTGATGGCTAATTATATAAAAGATGGGCGCCTTAAACTTGATGCCTCGAAAAACCCTGAAAGAGTCACCCTGCACGATCCCTGCAATCTTGTCCGCGGCGGCGGCATCATAGAAGAGCAACGCTATATCCTCAAGAATGCGGTTAAGGATTTTGTCGAGATGACACCCAACCGGGAGCAGAATTTCTGCTGCGGCGGCGGGGGCGGAATGTTGTCCATGGGAGAATATTCTGAACGGCGCCAGAAGGCCGGAAAGATCAAGGCCGACCAGATCAGAACGACCGGCGCCAAGGTCGTAGCCACGCCCTGCCACAATTGCATTGACCAGCTTAACGAACTCAATACCCATTATCAGCTGGGAGTAAAGATCAAAACGGTCAGCGAGATCCTGGCCGAAGCCATAATATTTGGTAATTAAATGGTTATTTTACTTCTGGTTTCGGAAGTGATAGATCTTATCTTAAGCCGGCCGAAAGCCATCCCGACGTTACATCAGGGCGGGAATTCGTTTCATTCGAACTGCAATGCTTTAATCGGATCCAACAGAGCGGCTTTTCCGGCAGGATATACACCAAAAAATATTCCGCTGATAAGGGTAAATAAAAAAGATATTCCTATTGCATTTACAGAAATAATCAGCGGTATATCCGTAACTATTGCAATTATAATTGATAACGATATTCCCGTGATTAATCCTATTACTCCGCCGGCAATACTTAATATCAATGCTTCGGTTAAAAACTGAATAAGAATATCTTTCCTTTTAGCGCCGACCGCCCTTCTTATCCCAATCTCTTTTATCCTTTCTCTGATAGAAATAAGCATAACCGCCAAAATACCAATGCCGCCTACCAATAAAGCAATAGTCGCAATACTGACTATAAGAAAAGTAAATGACTTGCTGCTTTCTTTTTGCGCCTCTAAGACTGTCGCTTGATTTTGAACAGTAAAATCATCGGACTTGCCTGGTTTTATACGATGTCTTTCTCGTAAAATATTTCTTATTTCCGATTCTGCTATTCCCATAGACTTACTGTCTTTTGCCTGAACATATATCGCATTAATATAAGTCAGATTAAAAAGCCTTCTTAAGGCGGTTTTAATCGGTATGAATATTTGGTCATCTTGATCTGTTCCGCTGACGTCAAGTCCTTTGGGGGAAAGCACTCCAATAACTTCAAACGGCACTTTGCCGATACGTATTTGTTCCCCGATAGGGTTTTCCCGCTCAAATATATTTTCAACCACTGTTTGACCTATCACCGCCACTCTTCTTAACCCTTTATTCTCATCTTCATCAAAGAATCTTCCTTCTTTAAGAGAATAATTATGCACTTTAACAATATCAGGGGTTGTACCCACAATAGAAGTCTTGGCGTTAAGGTTACTATATTTCACCTGTAATTTCTTGCGTTGGGCAGGAGCCGCATAATTTATATTAGAAGACCTTGCTATGATACTTTCGGCATCTTTCAGTTCAAGTGTCGTAACTGTTTTAGCTCGTCTTACTCTGCCGGCGATAATTTTGACCTGCCCTGCGTTAACTGTTAACAGGTTGCTCCCCATTTTTGTTATTTCGCGAATAATCTTTTCTTCTGTCCCTTTTCCGATAGCAACCATAATAATAACCGAGCAAATTCCGATAATAATTCCTGAAAGAGAAAGAATAGTTCTTGATTTGTGAGCGATTAAAATCTTATGTGAAATGATTATATTTTTCGTAACATTCATTTTGGGATTAATGCCCTTGACGGATCAAGATTTGCCGCTTTTCGGGCAGGATAAATACCGAAGAAAAGACCGATAAGGACTGAAAGTAAGAATGCGATTGCAAAAGGATGCCAACTTATAACAATCGGTTTTCCTGAAAGTTTAATCAGAATAGCAATGATAATGCCTACGCTCACGCCGAATATTCCTCCTGAAAAAGTTAGTATAACCGACTCGGTAAGGAACTGAAAAACAATATGCTTTTTCTTGGCGCCCATTGCTCTTCTTAACCCTATTTCTCTTTTCCGTTCCGAAACCGCCATCAGCATAATATTCATCAAGACAATACCGCCGATAAGAGGAGATATAACCGCCACCAGCAGTAAAAAGATACCTAAAGTCTTTGAAGTGCTTTTTATCATTGCCGCTACTTCTTCAGCAGTTCTGATCGAGAAATCGTCTTCTGCGGTTAACGCTAAATGATGGTTTTTCCTTAAGGTTTCTCTTATCTCACCAACAATATGTTTCACTTCTTTTGGATCGTTAATAATAACTCTTATCATACTGGCATAGAGCGGTTGATTCATCAGCCTTCTTGAGGCCGTAGTAAAGGGGACAAGAATAAGATTGTCGAAATCCGTACCGACAGGAGACCGCCCTCTTTTCTTTAAAATTCCAACAACTTTAAAAGAAACCTTGTTTATTAATATATTTTCCCCCATGGGATTAACGTTCCCGAAAATGTCTTTTATTATTGTCTGCCCTATGACACAAACCTTAGCTAATTGAGCATTATCCGCATCGGTAATAAACTTTCCCTTAGAAACGCCCCGCCTCCAGGCATCTTTCCAGTCAGACTCTACTCCCATTACCCATGAGGCAGTAAATTTATTACCATATTTTACAGGCATATCCAATTCTACCTGAAAAGGGGAAATAAATTTTATTCCTTTAATATTTTCTATATCAGATATATCTTTTCTGGTAAAATTCGCCTGCTCTGCGATAGAAGGACCGCTCATTTTCTCTTCTGCTCCTGATTTAACCATAATGGCATTGGGGCCAAAGTTTTCCATCCGTTTCATGATCATTTTATTTGATCCTTCGGTCAAGGAAACTATCACGGTAAGCGTGGCAATGCCTACTATGATAGCCAGCATAATAAGAAAAGTCTTTAGTTTATGTTTTAATATGGCTTTAATGGATACACCGGCGATTTTAATTATTTTCATCCTTCGGCTCCTTTCAGTCGATCAGGATGACCCTAAACATGGGTCATTTTACACCCTCTTTTTATCTATTTTACCGTCTTTTAGGAAT
>DAOWBV010000170.1 GCA_030633885.1 Planctomycetota bacterium | reverse complement strand
GATACTTTAAAGACGCTCTGCGGCACCGGACCACCCTCATTATTTCGCACCGCCTGCCCATCATCAAAATCGCCGACCTGGTCGTTTTTATGGAAGACGGGGAAGTAAAAGAAATGGGGACCCACCGGGAACTGCTCGCCAAAAAAGGACGTTACGCTAAATTTTATCATTACCAGCAAATAAAAGAATCATTGGAAAAAACTTGATCCAAGCCGCCTATGGCGGCAACTATTATTATGTAGCGGAGACATTCAGGTCTCCATCATAATCGTGGAAACCTAAAGGTTTCCGCTACAACTTTGAAATAGGCGACCACAAGGGTCGCAGCTACAAAACGTTGCTGTAGTTGCAGGGCTTGCCCCTGCTTCTAAAGCAACCGTAAAGGTCGCAAGCTACAGGAAATAGCACAACAGGAGTTCCCAGATGAACGGACACGGGCACGGGGGCGGAGGCGAATTCGACTCCGGACAATATCATTCAGACGATAAACTCATGAGCAAAAACTATGATTTCCAGCTCATGGGTCGGCTGTTAAAATACATCCGGCCTTACTGGTTCGTCTTTCTTGTTTCCCTCGTCGTTATCATGCTACTCAGTATCGCCGAACTGGCCGGTCCGCGCCTGATCGGGTTGGGGATCGATGAAGTCGATGCCGAAAAAGTACTCAGCGCGCTCAGATCCCATATCCTGCTGACCCTGGCAGCTATCTATCTGGGAATCGAGATCCTCAAATCTATATTCACTTATCTCACCGAATATCTCCTGGCGTATCTGGCTCAAAAAATAATGTTTGACCTGCGGATGAAAGTCTTCTCCCACCTGCAGAATATGTCCCTGAGTTTCTTCGATAAAAACCCGGTCGGCCGGCTGGTCACCCGGACCATCAATGATATCCACACCATGAGCGATTTTTTTGCCATGGGCCTGGTGACCATTTTCCGGGACTTCTTTTTCATTATTGTTCTTATCTCTTACATGTTCTGGCTTAATGCCCAACTGGCCCTGCTGGCACTTTCGGTCATGCCTCTGCTGGCCATTCTGACTTTTTTTATCAAGTCCAAAATGAGGCGGACTTTCGGGGAAGAACGGCGCAAGATCGCCGCCATTAATGGTTATCTCCAGGAAAATATTTCCGGCATGCGAATCGTCCAGTTATTCAACCGGGAACCGAAACACTTCAAAAAATTCACTGATCTCAACGACGATCATTTTGATTCCAGTTACCTGGGCGTCATTTATCACGCCCTGTTCGTCCCATCGATCCGCATCTTCAGCGGAATCGCCCTCTGCCTGATAATCTATTACGGCGGCGGACAGGTCGTCCAAAACCTGATCGAAGTCGGACTGCTTTACACTTTTTACGAATATACCAGGCGGTTTTTCGAGCCGATTCGCGACTTAGCTGATAAATATACCCTCTTCCTTCGGGCCATGGCTTCGGCCGAAAGAATTTTTACGATTCTCGATACTAAAGAAGCGATCAAAGACCCGGCCACGCCCCGAACACTAACCAACATGCAGGGTGAGGTGGAATTCCGAAATGTTACTTTCAGTTACGATAACCAGCGCGACGTGACCAAAAATATGTCTTTCAAAATAAAACCGGGTGAAAGCGTCGCCTTCGTCGGTATCACCGGCGCCGGTAAATCCACCCTGATCAACCTCCTTTGCCGCTTTTATGACGTCAATGAAGGACGTATCACCATCGACGGCATTGATATCCGCACGGTGAACCAGGCGGACCTGCGAAAAAATCTCGGCATCGTCCTGCAGGATGTTTTCCTTTTTTCCGGAAATATTATTAATAATATCCGCCTGAGAGATGATAATATTACTCTGGAACAGGTGGAAGAGGTTGCCACCTATGTTAATGCCCATACGTTTATCGAAAAATTACCGGGTCAATACTACGCGCCGGTCGAAGAACGCGGCAGTACTCTCTCGACCGGTCAGCGCCAATTACTGTCCTTTGCCCGGGCTCTGGCCTTTGATCCGAAAATACTGATCCTCGACGAAGCCACCGCCTCGGTCGATGTCCAGACCGAACATTACATCCAGGAAGCCATCCGGAAACTGATCAAGGACCGCACCTCGATCATCATCGCCCATCGGCTTTCCACCATCCAGAATGTTGACCGGATCATTGTCCTGCATAAAGGCGAGATCAGGGAAAACGGTACTCACCAAGAATTACTTGCCAAACGCGGCATATATTATAAACTGTTTCAGGTACAATATAATCAGCAATTGTTATGAAAAAAATACTGATCTTATTAGCGATCTGTTTTATTTTAACAGCACCACTGGCCGGCTGTCGGAGCCAGGAACGCGACTGGATCAGCCAGTCCCGGCCGCCAATCAAGATCATTCCCCAACCCCGGCAGGTAAAACTGAAAGAACCGCCCTGCGTCTTTGACCGCCATTTCCTGATCATGCTGGAAAGCACCCACACTGAAGACGACCGTGTCGGCGCGGAATTACTTCAATCGGACCTGAAAAATATCTGGGGGATCGAGATCGATATCATGGTCAATGACGCCTCGATCCCTAAAGGAAACAAAGTCGTTTTCCTCGGCGTGCTCCCGCGCGATAAACTGATCCAACAACGCGCCCGCCGGGTCGGCCTCATCCCGAATGAATCATTGGGCGAGCAAGGCTATCTCCTGGATGTCACCGGCGAACGGATCTTTGTCCTGGCCCGCCATTCCCGCGGCCTTTTTTACGGACTTCAGAGTCTCCGGCAACTGATCACCAAACGCTATAACGATATCCTCGTCCCCGGCCTGCGGATTCGCGACTGGCCGGATTTCAAACGGCGCGGTTTCCAGATGGATATCAGCCGGTCACCCATCCCGAAAATGAATTACCTGAAAAAGATCATTCAGACCCTGGCCTTTTACAAAATAAACATGCTCACCCTTTACACGGAAAATACTTTCGCTTTCAAAAAACATCCTGACCTCGCCCCGGCCGGGTCATTGACCGCCGCCCAGATCAAAGAACTTGACGATTACGCCCGGAAACATCAGATCGAACTGGTCGGCAACTTCCAATCACTCAGCCCTTTTGATTCGGTCCTCAAATTACCGGCCTACCGACACCTGGCTGATAACCCAAAAAAACCGACCATGCTTTCGCCGGTAAAAAAAGAATCTTACGAACTGCTGGCCGATCTTTATCAGGAGATCGCCCCGGCTTATCGCTCGAAATTTTTCCACATCAATTGCGCCGAACCCCGTGACCGGACCGGCCGGGCAATTTATGATTGGCATGATCCCGATAACGCCAGTCATGATTCATTTCTCCGAACCGGCTTTGCCAATATTTACAACCAACATTTTCACCGGGTGGCCGATCTGTTGGAACCATACAATAAACGGCTAATGTTCTGGTCCGACGCGGCCTTAAAATACCAGCGGGTGCTCTCGAAATTACCGCGCGGCACGATCGCCATGAATTACCAGCCGCGGCCGGATTCATCCGTTCCGAACGAAAAATATCAATACCGACCCTTTATCCTGCCCTTTAAACAGGTCCACCTGGAACAGTTCATCTGCCCGGCCATCTGGTCGGAAAACCAGATCTTCCCCGTCCTGCCGAAAACGATGAGTAATATTAAGGACTTCCTGCGGGCCGGTCATCGGGAAAAAATAACCAACGCCATGCTTTGTTCCGGCTGGCAGAGCGACGGCGAGAATTTTGTCGATCTGAGCTGGTACCCGCTGGCCTGGTTCGCCGAATGCGCCTGGCTACCGGAACGAAGTGACGAAAAATTCTTTGCCCGTAAATTTACCTACAGTTTTTACGGGGTGGACGATCAGACCGGCGCGGAATTGATTGACCGGTTAAGCCAACCCCACGCCCTGCTGAATTTTCCGGTCGCCACCAACGAGATCCTCTGGGCCGATCCCTTCGTCAGCCGGTTCCCTTTAAGGGTCGATAATTTTCCGGACCGGATCAAGCGCATCAAAGAGATCGCCACGGAGACCGCCACCCGCGCGGCCGCTTTAAAACGGAAAGTTCGGCGCCATAAAAACAGTTTGAATTACCTTTTCCTGGCCGCCCGGCGCTGGCAGCACCTGGCCCGGAAATTCGAACGGGCGGAAGCGCTCGCCCGGGACTACCGGCAAACGCACGCCGAACTGCGGTACGACCGCGAATCGGTCATCGTTAAGTTTGAAAACCTGAATAATATTCTGGGTGATCTCGACCACGATTCCGGCTCGTT
>DAOWBV010000033.1 GCA_030633885.1 Planctomycetota bacterium | reverse complement strand
TATTCCAACCGTTTTTCGGCTTTGGCCGATGGCTTGGTTCCCGGCATCACTTTATCCAGCCCGGTCCCGAGCGCGGCGATCGTCGCCAGATGAGCGACCGGAATGACGTGCTCTTTCTTGCAGCGCGGACAGGCGATCTTCTCTTCCTTGAAATCCGGCGGAACTTTTATTTTCAGGCCGCAAACGTAGACCAAAAACAGGAAGTTATTTATCCGCCGGAGCAGGTCCGTCGTTTCCCGAACCTTTTTTAATTTACTGTCCGGTTCTTTTGAAGCGGCTCTGATATCGACCTTCTCCCCTGTTCCGACTAATCCGACCGGCAACCCGGACCCGCGCCGGTTCAGGCGAGACTGACGACAGGCCTTTTCGTAATCAGCGTAGGAAGCGCCATGAACCATGGTCCGTAATATTTTTACCCGTTCGTTAATCGGCGGGTGAGTACTGGTCGCGTTGGCAGCTTTCAGGCCGGCGGACCGGATCGGATTGATAATATACATCGGGGCAAAAGCTTTGTTGGCGGACAATAACAAACGTCTGTTACCGGCGATCTTTTCCAACGCGGAGGCCAACCCTTCCGGGTAACGCGTCAAGCGGGCCGCCGTGGCATCGGCCAGGTATTCCCGTCGACGCGAGGACGCGAAATAGATCATCCGGGCGATCAACGGCGCCAGTAACGCAAAAATAATCGCGACAATAATAAAAATCGCCTGGGCCTGACCGCCACCCCGTTTCGTCCGGAACCGGCTCCCGCCGCGGCCGAACCACATACTCCACAGGAAAAGATCCGCGATCAGCACGACCGCCCCGGCCAATGTACCCATCATCATCATGAAAAGGATATCCCGGTTCAGGATATGACCCATCTCATGCGCGATCACTCCTTGCAACTCGTCCCGGTTCAACCGGTTCAATAAACCGGAAGTAACGGCCACGCAGGCAGTTTTGGGTGATCGGCCGGTAGCAAAAGCGTTGGGCGATTCATCATCAATGATAAAAACGCGGGGCATAGGCAGGCCGGAAGCGATCTTCATCTCTTCCACAACGTTGAACAGACGGGGATGATCTTCCTGTTTTATTTCCCGGGCCTGGCTGACAGCCAGGACAATGGAATCGCCGGCGTAGTAGGAGGTCAGGGACATCGCCGCCCAGATGATAAAACCGAGCAGGAGTCCGATCAACCCACCACCGGGCGCCATCGCCTCGCCGATCACGAAACCCAGCGCGAACAGCACTAAGGCCATGCAAAATACCAGCCAGGCCGATTTGATCTTATTAGCGCGAATCAGTTCCCACATAACTTAAGAAAACTTCACTTGGGGGACTTTGCGTTCCGCCTTGGATTCCAGTTCGAAGAATTCCCCTTTCTTGAAGTTAAACAATCCGGCCACGACATTGGTCGGAATACTTTCGATCTTGGTATTAATGACCATGGCACTATCGTTATAGAACTGACGGGCAAAGCTGATCTTGTTTTCGGTGGAAGTAAGCTCTTCCTGCAGACTCAGAAAATTCTGATTGGCTTTGAGGTCAGGATAGTTTTCGACAACCAGAAAGAACTGGCCGAGCGCGCCGGAGAGCCCGCTTTCGGCTTTAGACTGATTGCCCACCCCGTTGGCACCGGCCGCCAGGTTCCGGGCCTTGGTCACGCTTTCCAGTGTTTCCCGTTCGTGCTTCATGTAACCCTTGGCGGTTTCCATCAAGTTGGGAATGAGATCATGACGTCTTTTTAACTGAACATCGATCTGCGACCAGGCATTCTTCAACTGCTGACGTAAACGGACCAAGAGGTTATAAGCCCCGACAAACCAGAGGATCAGCACCACTAAAAATACACCCAAAACAACCAAAGCTATCCACATATTATTCCTCCTTTATCTTTGGCGGGGACCCGCCTGACCGCCAAAGGCGGTTAAACCGGCGAGGCAGGCAAGTCCCGCAGCTACATACCTATTGTAGCTGCGACCTTTACGGTCGCCTTTTCATTCAATGCTTATTTAAACTCTCATCAATAAAAACAGATAGTACTTCCTGCGCCTGGTCCAGATGAAGATTCAATATTTTTTCCAACTCCCCTTTATCAAACCAGATACCTTCGCCATTAACGCAATGGTCGGTGAGCACCTCGGAATCACCGAAATTCATTTTTTCCATCTTTTTCCGGCAGACCGGGCAAGGGCGCGGCTTTTCCGGACAATCTTTCGCCGGTTTTAACTTTTCCTCGATGACCTGAGCCGGGTTGGCGATCCGAAACGATTCCATCAACAATTCCAACTCCCCGGAATCAAGCCAAACCCCTTCGCAGGCCGGGCAATAATCGAGTTCGATCTCTTTATGTTCGATCGCCAGCATCGGTTTTTTGCAAGTGACGCATTGCATAATAAAATCTCTATAACTTATTTTTAATCTGCTCTATTATAAAACAAAAAGGCCTGATTTTCAAGTAAAAACCCGGAAACTACTTGTTTTAACTCTATTGAAATTATATGATTACCCCTCCCTTGATGGGAGGGGTAAGGGGAGGGTGAGAACCTTTATATCACCCCCACCTATCCTCCCCCATCAAGGGGAAGGAAATAAACAGATCCACTTGTTTAACTAATTGACAAACTTTTTTAATCGATTATAATGAGATTGTCTTGCAAGCGTTCGCGTTCAACCTGTCATTGCGAGGAGCAAAGCGACGAAGCAATCTCATTCTTGTGTAAAATAGAGATTGCCACGCTCTCTACGATCGCTCGCAATGACAATTCGAAAAATTTAATGAAAGGATCACGAAAATGAAAAGCTATCGCCAAGAACTCTGGTTTGACATACCCACCCGCCGGGCTTTCATTAACATCACACCCCAGGTCAATGACTGTCTGAAGGCCAGCGGCATTAAGGAAGGACTGGTCCTGGTCAACGCCATGCACATCACCGCTTCGGTCTTTATTAATGATGATGAATCGGGCCTGCACCATGATTATGAAAAATGGCTGGAAAAACTGGCCCCGCACGCCCCGACCTCACAATATGAGCACAACAATACCGGCGAAGATAACGGTGATGCCCATTTGAAGCGACAGGTCATGGGTCGCGAAGTGGTCGTGGCCGTCACCAAAGGAAAATTTGATTTCGGGCCCTGGGAGCAAATTTTCTACGGCGAGTTTGACGGCCGTCGCAAGAAAAGAATACTGGTCAAGATCATCGGAGAATGAATAACCCGTCAACTGTGATGGTGATTCAAAAACAATACTATTTGTCTTCTATTATCTCAGTCTTGACATATTTTCGTTCGCCGGGCGGTAGTAATAAATTCATAATGACTTCCCGAAGTGGTAAATGCCGAACCTTAACTGATTTACCAGGCTTCTTCCTGACCACTTTTACTCCAAGCACATCCATTTCTTTCGGCCCGGAACGCAACTTAGCCTTAGGAACCAAACGCTCCTGGTAAAAACCAACATCCTTTTCTTTTAAGAAATATCCATCGTGCCATTTCCAGTTGCTATCAGTTTTCTGACGGAAAGCCCAACCGGTAGCCATCAAGCAATCAAGCGACTTAAAACCCCGGTTCCAATTACTCAAATCATAGAATACCCAACCCGCATCAGGAAAATACACTTCTATATAGCCGTGACCGTTGTTTGTTTTAATAAACTTCGCTTTTACTATATCGGCCGGGATACCTATTTTACGCACCATGGCACAGGCCAATCTCGACATTGTATTACAATTTCCTTTTCTGGTAGTAAAAGTCTCAGCCGATCCATAATCAGTCCCACTTGTAAACTCGATATTATCGTTAACCCAATCGCAAACTAATTCAACGGCTTCCTCAGCCCGCTTAGCCTTTTTGATTATATTCTGGCAGACTGGCTCCAGGTTCTTATCTTCCGGATCAATATTTTTCTCTTTGCCCAGGGAAAAAGCGAAACGTTTAAGGATTTCTTCGGAATATGGTAGTTTGGCTGCCGTATAAAGTGTGTTATTACACGATATTTCCACTAAAAGTTCCTGTTTAACGGTGATTTTCGAAACGTCTGGCGCATTCCATCTCAAGACGTAATTGCGCCTTGGCATCCCCAGATTATCCGCGGTAACGGTGATTTTGTCCGGCTTCACATTATAAGAAAACTTGGAACTAAGAATCACCTGCTGATTCGTAGCTCCCCAAAAACTCATCATCGCCGGTATTTTCATCCCGGCACTTTTTCCTTTTTTCACGGGGATTTCATATTCGCGGACAATATTCATCTTGCGCGTATTTTTCTTTTTCGCAAACCCTTGGGTCGCGGCCAAAATCGGAGTAATAATTACTATGACCGATCCTGTGATCAGCAATAAGATAACCAACATCGATTTAAAACAAATCCTCATTCCGTTCACTTTCCAAATCTCCTTGCCCAAATACACCGAGTATATTCTATTTTCGATCTAATAATAAAAGTATACCACAAAAGATATGAGTTGCAATGACAATGTTTTTCAAAAAGATTTAATTATTGGGAGTGGTCAGAATGATATATAATACTTGCCAGGTGGTCAACGTTACGCTTGATAAGCACAGTATATTCAAGAGAAATTTATCAAATTTTCTTGTCAAAACCATCCGGATATGTGAAAATAATCACAAGTAAGCACCCTGTTAATAACTAAGAGGAGAAACACTGATGATTATTATGAAAGAAGGCAACAAACGGATCCCGAAGTGGAGTCGACGGGTCTTCGTCGTCGCCGGCGGGACCACGGCTTACCGGAAATGGTTTCCGGAATATAAGATCGAAGAACTGGCGATGCTCGCTTTCCGGCAGATGCTGGAAAACAATGATTTGAAAATGGATCCGCTGGAAGTAAAGGGACTGATAAACTTCTGCGTTTACGGCGAATTCGCCGACCACTTCCAGGACCAGTTGCTCTGCGAATCCAAAGTCCATGATTATCTCGGATTGGATCCGCTCTACAATATCGGCGTCAAGACCGGCGGCGCCACCGGCGGCAGTACGGTCCTGGCCGCGGCTTCGGCCGTCGCGAGCGGTTATGCCGATGTCGTCCTGGCCCTCGGCTGGGAACGGATGGATGAAGTCGATACCCGGACCGGCAACATGTATATTTCGACCGCCGCCTGCAAAGATTTCGAGACCCGTCTGGGCCGGATCTATTCTTCTTATTACGCGCCCATGGCCAAAAAGTTCATGGACGCATATAATCTTTCTGAAGAGACCCGGGCCAAAGTGGCCGTCAAGAACCACCTTTACGCCTGCTCTTCCCCTTACGCCCAGCAACCGGGAAAATATACCGTCAAGGAAGTACTGGACAGCCGCATGTCCGCCTGGCCGCTGCGGTTCCTGGAATGCTGCGCCATGAGTACCGGCGCGGCCTCCATGCTTCTTTGTGACGAAAAAACCGCCTATAAACTGACCGACAACCCCTGCGAAGTATTTATCGCCGGCGGTTCCCACACCCTGCGCGTGGCCGATCGTCGTCCGCAGGAAATACCCCTGCTCCCCCACGAAACTAAAGATATGTATAAAGACTTGATGAAACCCGGTTTCCGTTACCCGGGCTTTGAAAGTTTCCTGGCTTCCCGCATGGCCGCCTGGTTCGCTTACCGCATGGCCGGGATAACGAATCCGCTGGAAGAACTGGATCTGGTCGAACTGCACGACGCTTTTACCATCAGCGATATCCAGACCTACGGCGACATTGGATTACGGCCTTACGGACAGGAACCGGACTACATCGAATCCGGCGACGCTTATTACATTAATCCGAACACTAATAAACCCGGCAAGTGCCCGGCCAATCTTTCCGGCGGATTGATCGGTACCATGCACGCCGTCGGCGCGACCGGGATATTCCAGGGAATCGAATGCATGTGGCAATTACAGGGTAAATACGATAAATTTCACGGCGACCCGAAGATCTGGAAACAATGGGGCAAGGAAAAACCCAAGGACTGGCAAAGCCTGCAGATCCCGCAAAAGAAAAAGATGCAGGCCGCCTGGGTCTCCCACGCCGGGGTCGGTTCCCATGTTACTCTCGGCGTAATGAAAAAAGCGTGGTAATAAAAAAAACAAATAAGGAGAATTTTATGTCAGACACACCAAAAGAAGTCCAGTTTATCGGGGAAGAAACCGAGATCATGGAAAACGACCCGTCCATGGTCATCAAATGGCCGCGTTCTTTAGTCCACCGGCATACCTACGGGAAACTGACGCCTTTCTTCAAGGGGCTTCAGGAAAGCAAACTGATGGCGACCCGTTGCCCTAACCCGAAATGTAAAGCCAAAGAACTCTGGCTACCGCCCCGGGCCCATTGCCCGGATTGCCATGCCGACATGAAGTGGGAAGAAATTCCTCAGCCGGTTATTGCCACCATTTACACTTTCACCAAGGTGGTCTACGCCGGCATCGGACTTGAACTGACCACCCCATACTGGCAGATCGACGTGGAAATCCCCGGAGCCTGCACCATCTTCAAAGGATACCTGAAATACGGGGAACCGAAAGTCGGGATGAAAGTCAAAGCTGAATTCCGGAAGGATAAACCGACGAACACTATCCTCAATATGTGCTGGGTGCCGCACAAAGGGTAATGTAAAAAATGGAAGGCTGAAGCTTACAGTTAGTAGAAAACAAATAAAGCAGGCTGGCTGGCTCACTCATCAGACTGACGTACTTTTCGCCGATTTTCTTTCTTTCGGGATCGTAATTTTTTGTCACCAAGCATCTTTTCTTTCGACCGGCGGGACCGCCGGCGTTTCTGCCGCCTGATCTTTTCCCGGCGCTGCTGTTCAGCGCTTTTTTTGCCCAGAACCATCGCCTCGACTTTATCCACCAGTATCCGCCGGGCCAGAAATCGGTTCAGTGACTGGGAACGTTCACGCTGGCATTTTACTTCAATCCCGGTCGGCCGGTGTTTCAAATAAACACAGGTGGCCACTTTATTCACATTCTGGCCGCCCCGGCCGCCGGAACGGATAAAACGCTCGTCCAGATCAGATTCCCGTACCCCAAAACGCGTCATCCGTTCCCGTAACGCCTGTTGTTTATGCGAACTGACGTTGAAGATCCCCATCGGTTACATTTGATTCAAAGCTTCCTGAATAAAAGGCAGAATCGCTTCGAGCTCTTCCTTATTCAAGCGGCCCATTTTCGCGAATTTTAAATCACCCTGCGCGTCTTTTTTTTCCCGGGTGATCTGCATTTTTTTCGCGCCCTTATTGTAAGAGAAAATACTCACGGTCAAACGGTCTCTCTCCCCTTCCCAATTCTGGGAAAACAACGACTCATCCAAACTCTTGTCATACGGCATGATCGATCTCCTTTCACACTAATAACTAACTTATAATTATCATTGACTACCGGCCAAATAACCGGTCGAAAAAGCCTGCTGCAAGTTATATCCGCCGCTGGCCGCGAAACCATCTATCATCTCGCCGGCAAAATACAAACCGGGAACGATCCTGGATTGCATGGTCCGCGGATCAATTTCTTTAGTCGAAACTCCTCCGCCGGTGACCATTGCCTTATCAATCGGCAACGCACCGGTAATAGTTAACGACAAACCTTTACATAAGTCAATAATTGATCGCCGCTCCTCCAGGGTGACCTGGTTACCTTTTTTCTGCGGATCGATCTTCAGCTGATCACTAAAGACCTTGATCAACCTTTGGGGCAGCAAACTTTTTAAGATGTTTTTTAACTGCGTATTTCCCTGCCCGCTGAACTCTCTCAGCAATCTTTTCTCGAGTTGAGCACGTTCTAAACCCGGTTTTAAGTCGATCTCCAGAATAACTTCCGGATTATCGCCCAGAAGCAACATCACCCGGCCACTCAGGTCCAACACCAATGGACCGGAAACACCGAAATGCGTAAACATCAGTTCGCCGACATCAGAAACTATTTTTTTTCTGGTTGCTCGAAAAGTTATCCTGATATTCCTTAATGACAACCCTTGTAATTCCTTGACCCATGATTCTTTGGTTTTTAAAGGGACCAGGCCGGGCTTGAGCGGAATGATCGTGTGCCCTAATCTTTCAGCGACCCGGAAACCGTCACCGGTCGAACCGGTTACCTTAAAGGAGGCACCACCGGTCGCCAGGATAACGCTCTTCGCCACGACCGGTGGCTGGCTCTCGAAATCCAAACAAAAACCGCCGTCTTTTTTTTCAACACCTTTCACCCTCGAATTGTATCTAACATCGACTTTATTCTCGCGGAGACAGGCCGTCAGCACATCCACCACTGACCGGGCTTTATCGGTCACCGGAAAAACCCGCCCCTGACGCTCACTTTTTAACTCCAACCCCCGGTCTTTAAAAAAATCGATCAGGTCGTGATTAAAAAAAGTAAAAAATGCTGACCTGAGAAAATTACCCTGCCGGCCGAATTTTTCGATGAAGACATCAAGCGATGCAATATTAGTCAGATTGCATCGCCCCCGGCCGCTGATCAGTATCTTCTTCCCGATCGAATTATTTCTCTCAATTAAAACAACATTTTTTTTCAGTTGACCGGCCCGGATCGCGGCCATAATTCCGGCCGGCCCGGCTCCGACGACGGCCAGATCGTAAAGAAGCAAAGATTTCATAATCTAAGACTGCGTATTTTTTCTAAATAATATTTATAATTCTCCAGTGAAGTGTCCGGCGTGATCAGATGGTCCGGCATGGGAATAAAACCACCATCTTCCATTAAAGGAATCCGCCGGGCGATCTCCGCGTCGATCGCCGCCGGCCCTTTTTCCAATTCCAGCTTATTGATCCCGCCGATGATCCGCAGTTCTTTCCCATATTTTTTTCGGTATTTCATCGGGTCGGCCTGCCAGGTTCCGATCTCGATCGGGAACTGAACATTCACGCCCGCTTCAAACCACGGACCAACCAGTTGCTCCACATCCCCGTCGCTATCAATACTCAGTAATTTTATCCCATATTCTTCTAATTTTCGCCGAACTTTTATGTAACCCGGCGCTACGTATTTCTTGAAAATTTTCGGGCTGACCAGAGGACCGCTTTTACCACAGATATCTTCCCACCCATGCCCCATGTCCGGCTTGCTTTTCATCTTCGGCACCACCTGGTCGACCCCCCAGCAGGTCAAGTCCGCGATCGTATTAACCATATCACCGTAGACATCCGGGTCGTCATGCATCAAATAAGACACATTGACCACCCCCATCCAATCCCTGATATCACCCATCATCGAACCGACTTCAATCGAAATGGGACAATCGAGAGCTTCCGCCTCAGCCAGCTGTTTATCCAAATCGACCGGGATCCGGCCGGGATCCGGCTGCAGTCTTTTTTTATATTCAGGCCAATCCTTCGCTGACTTTAAAGTAAAATCCATATAATGCGGGATGCAGCTTTTATTCTTCCAATCTTTTTGCACCACCCCGCTTCCGTCCCGAAAAATACGATATTCGTCTGTTTCCTCAAGAGTTTCTTCTTCAAATGACGGATAGAGCTTGAGATCAACACCGACCAGCTTCCAGAATTCGATCGTCTGAAAGTATTCGTGTTGATCCACTTCCGGCGCCAGCCCTTCTTTGGCCCAACGGACGTGAGTTTCGGGCCAGCCCCGCCAATGAACCACCGGCACCCGGTCAAACTCCCGGTAAAACATGATATTTTGCCACAGTTTTCGTTCTGACATATTTTTATTCCGCCTCCGGATCGATCAGATTCAAACCAATATTTTTATTATGTTACTCAAAAGCGTTGAGAATACAAGGAATTTATCGCGGAAGAAAAGATATGACTAGGGCTACTTTCTTTTATCCAAAATATCTCGTAGATTCTTGAGCAATGAATTAATACTATACGGTTTGGGTAAGAAAGGAAGATCAGCATCTTTCAATGGTGAATGATGAACCCGGGCATCCGAATAACCGCTACTCATCAATACCGGAAACTCCGGCTTCTGCTTCAGGATCCAATCAACTAACTCCAATCCGGTGCCATCCGGCAAAATTGTGTCACTGAAAACCAGATCGAATCTTCCTTTTTCCTGCTGAAAAACTTCCCGGGCTTCCTTGACGGTCACGGCCGGAAAGACCAGATAATTATTTTGCTGTAACACCTCGGTCAATAATTCGCGGACTTTTTTTTCGTCCTCGACCAACAGAATCCGTTCCTGGCAACCCTGATATTTTAAAATTGATGTTTTCTTTCTTTTTTCAATAACCGACTTAGCCGTATTAACCGGCAAATATATCTGAAAAACCGTCCCCTGTCCAAGTTCGCTGTAAACATAGATCCAACCATCATGCTGTTTGACCACTCCGTAAACCACGGATAAACCAAGACCGGTTCCTTTCCCTATATCCTTAGTGGTAAAGAAAGGTTCAAAAAGACGCTCTTTCGTTTCCTTATCCATACCCACACCAGTATCGGAAATAACTAAGCGGACAAACCTTCCCAGTCGGGACCCAAATTTTATTTGGACATAATCTTCGTCTAAAATCACGTTCTCAGTTTGAATTTTTAACATCCCGCCTTTGGGCATGGCATCCCGGGCATTGATAGCGATATTCATAATCACCTGCTCAATACTACTTTTATCACCCAGGATCGACTGAGGATTATCCGCTAATTCAGTCTTGATAACAACATCTTCCCCGATCACCCGTTTGATCATCGTCAGCATATCCTTGACAATCGAGTTAAGATCAAGTGATTCGACCTGACTTTTTTTCTTCCGGCCAAAGAGGAGAAGCTGGCGGGTTAATTCTGAAGCCCGGGTTGTCGCCTGATGAATATTGTTCAGTTTTTCATACGAAGGATCATCCCGGCCAAGCCCCAACATCAACAATTCAGTGTATCCCTGGATAACGGTCAGGAGATTATTAAAATCATGGGCAATACCGCCGGTTAATCTACCAATGGCCTCCATTTTCTGGGACTGAAGCAACTGGGCCTGCATTTCATCTTTTTCGATCTCGGTCCGGCGGCGGGCCCGCTCTTGCGCTTCACGCTGTAACCGCGCGGCCAGAACCGGAGCGATATGATGAGCAATGTTCTCAAGCAAACATTTATCCCGTTCTGTGTAATCCGTTACTTTGTTTCCCACCAAAAAATTACCGATTGCTTTATTCTGATAAATAATTGGCACGGTCAGCACTCTGGTTACTTTTATATGTCCGGCCGGCACCGAAAAAGGTCTATTCAAAAACAGCGATTTTTTTTCCGTGAGCGTTTGACTCCAAATGCCGCCCAGATCCTTTCGGTGAAAAACGATATCCTTGTTCGGCACCTGACACTGCTCCCCAACATCCCTGGTCATACTCGGACAAACCAGCGCTCCATTTTCATCAATATACCCGAAAACTCCGTACGGACTTTCTAACGCCTCCAAAACTATTTTTAACACTTCGAGATACATTTCTTCATCGGAAGCGGTCAGAAAAACATTAGAAATCCGATTCATAAGACTCAGTTCTTTCTCCGACCAATACAATGCATCTTCAGCTAAACGGCGAGTAGTCACATCCCGAAAAGACCAGACCCGGCCGACAATCTTTTTTCCGATCCTCTGCGGATGTGAGTACCGCTCAATAATTCGACCGTCCTTAAATTCTAAAAAGTCAAAACTATCTTTATCCGTTTGATGGTATAATGCTTTTACTTTACTGATAAACCCCTGCGGATCTTTCAACCGGGCCAAAGCGAATTCAAGCGCTTTTTTACCATCACGTGACTGCCTGATCGCATTCGGTATTTGCCACATCTCGATAAACTTTTGGTTAAAACTGGTCCATTTGCCGTCTAAATCAACCACCAGAATACCGTCGGTCGTTGATTCCAAAGTGGCTTGATGAAGCGAAAGAGATTCTTCGATCGCTTCCCGAGCCCGCTTACGCGCCGTAATATCCCGGAATATTTCCAGCTTGGAAATACTGCCATCAATATTTTTTAAGGGCGTGGCCACCAAGTCAAATGTTTTTTCTTTTTGCGGATAATAACATTCCCAACGAAAAGTCTGGTTCTGAAAAACTTTTTCATGCTGACAATCCGGACAAGGTTGTGTTTTTCCGTGAAAATATTGATGACACTTCTGATCTTTTACCGGACCAAACTCATCTTTCAATGTTTGGTTTACGTATTCAATATCATAATTCTGATTATAAAGACAAACGCCGTCCTGCATTGAATCAAAAATAGAAAGCAGTCTATCTCGCTCTTGCTTCAATAAATGTTCCGCTTGTTTGCGATCAGTAATATCCTCGGCAATGACTAACTTGGAAGCACTACCATCCGCATTGATTAGCGGCATATTAATAAGATCATATGTTTTTTGGTCGACCGGAGAAAACCATTCTTCATGAATAACCTTACCTTTTAAAACTTCATCGGTTCGACACCAGTCACAAATTTCTTGCCGGCCGTAAAAATAATCATAGCACTTGCGGCCTTTTTTGTACAACCCATATTGTTTTTCCGTCACGGGATTAACGTATTGAAGCTCGTATTGCGAGGTAATCACATGAACAATATCTTTCATTGCGTCAAAAACATTAAACAACTCCGCGTGGGCGACTGAGGAAGATTGATCAGACGGCTGGCGTCCGGGAGAAAACTTGTTCTTCTCAGGACGAAGTGTTTTTTTGGAAACTTGATTCTCCGGTTTGCTCTTTTTTTTCATCTCAGATACTTCGATTGGTCAATTAAATAGTAGTCTGTCATTCAGGCAAAAACCTCCGGCAACGGCGACGCTTGTTTGCTAATACAAAACTAATCACTGCCACGCGTATCCGTATCGTCTACTTAATACAGACCGCCATCACTTCGGATAAGCTGGTATGCCCCTGTAGCACTTTCGCGATCCCATCCTGCTTTAAGGTTACCATACCTTCTTTAATGGCCACATCCATCATGTCTGATGCCTTGGGCTTCTTATGGATCATTGACTTGATCGGATCAGTCGCCGTGATCAATTCGTGAATACCCATCCGGCCCCGATACCCCCGGTTATTACATTTTTTACAACCTTTTTCCTTGGGCCGACACATGGTCAATTCATTTGAATACTTGAACTTGGAATCAAACAGGTCGTTATCATCATAGTCCGATCTCAACTGTTCGAACTCTTTTTTAGAAGGATGATACTCTTCTTTACAACTCTTACAAAGGGTCCGAAGCAACCGCTGAGCCAGGATCCCCAACAACGCGTCAGCAAAAGAAAAAGGATCGATCTTCATATCAATCAACCGGGTTACGGTCTCCGGCGCGTTATTGGTATGCAAGGTACTGAAAACTAAATGACCGGTAAGCGAAGCTTCCAAGCCGGTCGAGGTCGTCTCCAGATCACGCATTTCACCAACCATGATCACGTCCGGATCGCCCCGCAGAAAGGCCCGCATGGCTCGGGAAAAAGTTAACCCGATCTTCGGCAGCATCTGCACCTGACGCAACTGATACTGGGTGATTTCCACCGGGTCCTCCGCCGTCCAGATCTTCCGTTCCGGCGTATTAATATAACCCAGCGCCGAATGGAGCGTGGTCGTTTTACCCGAACCGGTCGGACCGACCACTAAACAGATCCCATAGGGTTTCGCCAGAATCTCTTTAAAGCCTGATAAATTTTCTTCACTCATTCCAAGCTTATCGAGCGGAATGGCCTTGCTGGACGACAGGATCCGCAAAACAATATCTTCGTTACCACCGACCGTCGGGATCACGGCCACCCGCAGTTCGATATCCAACCGGCCGAAGTGCTTGAATTTTATTTTTCCGTCCTGAGGCATCCGCTTTTCCGCGATATCCAGATTAGACATGATCTTGATCCGGGAAGAAAGCGCGTTCTTGTAGTGCCGGGGAACCTTCATCACTTGCGAACATTGACCATCAACCCGGAACCGGACGATCGTATCCTTTTCCGCGTAAGGTTCAATATGAATATCCGAAGCCTGGCGGGCGTAGGCCTGTTCGATGATCTGGTTGACCAGTCGGACAATGGCCGAATCGTCCTCACTCAATTCCTCCCGCATTTTTTCCTTTTCGGAGACTTCCCCCATTTCCGATTTCAATTCATCCAGAATATCATCCACGTCTTCCGGGGCCTGGTCGACAGAATCAGAAATCCCGTAAAAATGGTCGACAATTTTTGTCAGATCATCACGAGTCGTCACGGAAAACTTGACGGTCGATGATTTAAACTGTAACTGAATGTTATCCCGTTTAACAATATCCCGCGGATCTTCCATGGCCACTTCGACCGAGTTCTCTTTCTTATCGAGCGGCACCCACTGTTCGCTTTTTAATTTTTCCAGAGTAAAGTCATGGATCAGGTCAACCGGGATTGGCATTTCCTTATCAAACCCGACATAATCCGTTCGAAAATAATAGGCATAACATTTTCCGATTTCGGCCAACGGAATATTATATTCATCCATCAGTATGGTTTCCACCGTCTCCCCGGCGTCGGCGGCTTTTTTCAGTGCCGCCTCCAGATCCTTCTGGGTAATCAGGTTGGCCGAAACGATCGCATCGTACTTTTTTGATGTCAGTGCCAGGCCGTTGCGACCATCATTCAGAATGATCCTGATGCGGCTGTCAGCTAAGGGGTCGCGGTGGCGACGCTTTCGAATGAACCGGTTCGCCTCCACGACGGCCG
>DAOWBV010000131.1 GCA_030633885.1 Planctomycetota bacterium | reverse complement strand
TATTTGTCAATCAAAATATCCAGCCGGGTGCAAACGCGACGTCTATAAAAAGCAATCAAAAAGCATCCCGTCATGGGGCTTGCCCCGATTTATCGGGGCCTGAAAATCCGTCAGAATGCAGGCAAAAAAGGTGCGGTTCTTGAGGAGGAGACTTAAATAGTTAAGTTGAAAAATTAAGGTTTGACCCTAGAGTTTCCCAGTTGTTGTTTCCTAAACGGTAAATTCAGTAATCAGTGCCTGACTCTATTCCTTATTCTATTTCCTCTTTCCTTATTTTGATAATGGATACAATAAACACATAACATGCAAATAGAATCAACAGAATATATTCAAGGAAAAAATAACCTAAAAACTTATATATTAATTTAGCAAAAAAAACGACAACAATTCCGATTATTAAACCTTTTAATGAAGCTATAAAACGACCGGCTATTGTTTGTTTAAATAAAACTTTTTTCCTATAATATTTTAGTTCGTTCAAGCATTGATAGAATGCCACGAACATTATAATTATCGCCAAATCTGAATTGGTTAGCATGAATTGTCCCATAAATTCATTGAATACCATTGCATAATGAGGTCAGGCCTTGAAAACGGAATTCGAAAGAACTCTTTGGGGTCAGGTCTTGAAAACGGAATTCGGTCAGCCATTTTCTCTTTTCAAGACCTGACTCTATTATGGTTTTTTCTTCGTCCATGTTTTGTGGTGCTCCTTTCTTTATCTCATTTTCTGTTTACTTTGACTCGGGAAGATATTTATTTGACAGTAATCCCCCTCGCTCTTCAAAAAACTGAATTTTATCAGCTATGTTGAGATTAAAAAATTTCTCGACTCCCTTTAAAATAATTACCATAAAATTGAGGGCTGTAAGCAATGCTATTGGTCCTTGGTCTTGAGGTCCCCAAAAAAACCTTTTCACATCACCTTTTTCATTTAATATTACATATTCTTCTAATGTACTAGGGTTTGAATGGACGTCATCACAAGCAGTTCTATAATAAGCATTATAAAGTTTTATTAACCCTGTCTCCCGAGCCATTTGTTCGACATTTATATTTAGAGGGTTTCCTGCTTCGGCCAGCATGCGGGCCACCTCATTTTTTCTTTCCTCTAGTGAGCCTCTCGTTAAAAATTCTTTTGGAAACTCATCGGGGCGATTTTCAGCAGCATTAATCCAGCTCCTTATTTTATGATAATGAGTGCATATATATCTTTTATAGTAAGATTCTCCTTGGCAACAATAAGCAATCTTTATCATTATTTCAGATAAAGTCCTCAGTGAACTTTTTGCATCCATATGCAAACACTTTGTAAATAAAAAATAGATAGATTGATACGTTTCCAGCGATTTAACAAACAAAGTAATTATTATGATTTTATTTCCTTCGTCGCTGGTTGCTTCCAATTGGCATTTAAACTTATTAAGGAAATGATTGACTTCCTTGTAAAAATTTAAGATGTCGGCATATTTTTTTTGCATATTATTTTCGTAAACCGCTATACTTTTTCCTAGGAAGCCAAAATCATCTATATCACTTGTATTTCCTTTTTGTTTAAACATCAGTTTAGCATCCTGTGAGATAAGAACCCACCATACAAATAAGCAAATTATTGTGTTGGTTAATGCCAGCGGTATAGTGGAAACATGTATAACTGAAGGCCAGGCATTCACGTTTATAGATTCATAAATAAGGTCACCAAACGAGTTAATAAACCATATAAAACTTAATATAATCGTAAAAATCCTTGCCCACTTCCAATATAGTAATATTCCGATGGAACAGGTTAACAATAAAATGCTTATAAAAAGCGTATCTATGCTAAAAACCGGGAAAGAATCAAAATAAGAACAAAATAATGATATGCCAAAATTATACACTAAAGTCGGTGGGTCAACATACGTTCTTTGGTTAAAAAAGAAAATACTGGCTATAACATAATAAACGCCGCTTAACCCAATTATTCCAGCAACAATCCAGATTAATTTTTTCCGAGTTAACAATTTCATCTCATTTTCCGTTTTCAAGTTTACCCCGCCCTTTCTGCGGTAAGGGCGGTGGACCTGACCCTGTTTTCTTTTAAACGAAGATTATTTTTTACTGCTTTTATCGATCAGCTTAATGCCATCAGGCGCAATAGTAATAAGTCTTTTTTTATAGATAGCCCCGATCGCTTTTTTGTATGTTTTCTTGCTGATCCCGAACAATTTATAAATAGTTTCCGGTGAACTTTTGTCCGTGACGGCGATAAACCCGCCCTCTTTCTCCAGAGTCTCAAGGATCGTGCCGGCGATATCTTTGACTTTACCGTAGCCCGGCTTTTGCAAGCAAAGGTTTATTTTGTTGTCGTCCCTGATCTTCCTGACAAACCCTTTTATTTTCTGGCCCATCTTTAACGGCTGGAACACCTCGTCCGCGTAAATTAATCCCCAATGCGCGTTATTGATAATGGCTTTATAACCCAGATCGGTCCGGTCACATATTAATAAATCAACTTCCTGCAATTCCTGGAACTCCACCGGGTCCCGGCCGAGATGATCATTCAATCGCAAGGAGGCCACGATCCGGTTAGTCCTTTCATCAAGATAGATTCTGACGAGATAAAACCGCCCTTCCTTCATTGGCATCTTTTGTTCACGGAAAGGGACCAGCAGATCTTTCGGTAACCCCCAATCGAGAAAAGCGCCCATGGAGTTAACGGCCACGACTTTCAGGTAAGCAAACTCACCGACCATCGCGTCAGGCATCAGGGTGGTGGCAATAATACGGTCTTCGGAATCGTTATAAATAAAAACCTTGAGCCGATCCCCGGGTTTGCATCCGTCCGGAGCATACTTTTTCGGGAGCAGTATTTCGCCCAGGTTTCCACCGTCAAGGTAAAACCCGAAGTCTACTTTCCTGACCACTTTCAATTCATTCAATTTTCCGATATCAGTCATAAGGCCAGTATAAAAAGTGGATACGAAGTGTCAAGTAAATACGAGATGAACGATACGTGATTTGAGATGTGGGATACCCTGCACCACTTTGGGTGCAGGGCAAGCAAGATAATTTTTTGACTTGAGTTTCAGTTAATCGTATAATATAGAAAATTAATTCTTAAACGGTGTACGCCAGATTGCCTCAATCTGGCGTTATTCGAGGTTGAGAAAACCTCGAATACTCCTTTGGTATAGATTAACCTAGAGATTTTTATGGCGATACAAACTCTCCAATGGGTCGGCGGACTCAACGGTTACCTGAAACTGATCGACCAGACCGCCCTGCCGACCAAAAAACGCTACCGGATCTGCCGGGACTGGCCGACCGTGTTCAGGGCCATCCAACGGTTAGAGGTCCGGGGCGCACCGGCGATCGGTGTCGCGGCCGCTTACGGTTTAGTGCTGGGAATACGAACCACCCCGTATAAATCCCTTCGGGATCCTACGGGGCAGGCAGATTACGCAGATTTTCACAAGAAACTTAAAAGGGTCGCAAAGAAACTATCACTCTCCAGACCGACGGCCGTTAATCTTAAATGGGCGCTGGACCGAATGGCCCAAACCGCCCGCACTCATAAAAATAAACCGATCGCGCAACTGAAAAATATCCTGTTCCGGGAAGCGAAAAGGATACACGCGGAAGACCGGCAGGTCTGTCTGGCCCTGGGCCGCTACGGAGCCCGGTTGATCAAAAACGGATCGGCCGTGCTGACCTATTGCAATGCCGGGTCGCTGGCCACCGGCGGATCGGGGACCGCGCTCTCCGCTTTTTATCAGGCGAAAAGGCAGAGGAAAAAGTTCCGCGTCTATGCCCCGGAGACCCGGCCACTGCTCCAGGGCGCCCGATTGACCACCTGGGAACTGAGCCAGGCGGGAATAGATGTCACCCTGCTCTGCGATAACATGATCGCCCGTTTAATGCAAACCAAGAAAATAAGTTGCGTCATCCTGGGATCGGATCGCGTCGCCGCTAACGGTGACGCGGCCAACAAGATCGGTACTTACGGGGTCGCCCGGCTCGCCCACGCCCACAAAATACCTTTTTATGTGGTTATCCCGACCTCCTCTCTGGACCGCACCCTGAAAAACGGTTCGCGGATACCGATCGAATACCGTTCGGAACACGAGGTCACTACCATCGCGGGAAAAAGGCTGGCCGCAAAAGGAATAAAAGTCTACAACCCCGCCTTTGACGTCACCCCAGCGAAATATATCACGGCCATTGTCACGGAATACGGGATCATCAAGCCACCCTACCAGAAAAATATCAGGAAACTCTGTCCGTAAAGGATAACAGATGATAATTCCGATTGGCGATGAAAATCCGGTCCGCCGACTACCGATCATCAATTACACCATCATTGCTTTTAACGTCATGGTCTTCATCACGTTTTATTTCCGGCCGGATTACGCGGGTATTGTTGACAAATTCGGATTCAAACCCGGCAATATCGAACTGACCACTCTCTTTACCTCAATGTTTCTCCATGGCGGTCTTTTTCACCTGGCCGGTAATATGCTTTACCTCTGGATCTTCGGTGATAATGTGGAAGATATCCTGGGATTTTTTTATATCCCTTTTTATTTATTAGCCGGTGTTGCCGCCAGCGTTCTTCACACCATCGCTTCGCCTGAAACCCGATCAATGGTTCCCTGTATCGGCGCTTCGGGCGCGATCTCCGGCGTCCTGGGTTTTTATATGATCATCTTTCCCTGGCGGCGGGTCAAGTTCTGGTACTGGATTTGGTACTTCTGGTTTGGCACGTTTTATCTCGAAGCACTTTGGGCGATCGGGCTCTGGTTCGGCCTGCAGTTACTCTACGGGTTTCTTAGCGGCGGCTTGGGTGGTATCGCCTACTGGGCCCATATCGGCGGGTTTGCCTTCGGCGTCGGCGCCGCTTTCTTCGGACGAATGATCATCGCCACTTTCAGGGAAAAAGTCGATACCGGCCCGATCCACGTCGGCCGGAAATTCGACCGGCAGACATTCCGTAACCCCAACTTACTACTGGATAAAGCGATCGCCGCGGGTAATGACCAGGGTTACCTCGAAAATTTCCGGCGGTTAAGCCGTTCTTATGGAGAACGAAGGATTAAACCGGAATATCATCTCAAGGCAGCTGAAATACTCGCGCAGGGTAACCAGTTCAAGCAGTCCGCCACCATCTATGAAAGATTTCTTTTGAATTATCCGCTTCATCCGATGGCCCCGAAGTTCCGGTACACACTCGGCAAGTTATACCTGGATCATCTTAATCGTCCCCGGAAAGGATTAAGATATCTGCGCCGATCGGTGTCCGAACCGGGCGAAGGGTATTCTATTGAGGATGCTCAGAACGAAATTGGCATGGCCGACCGTTCGGGTGTTGATTGGAAGGGTAAGCTGTAACCCTTCCTTGGAAAGCTTAGCAAAAACAACTCCCCTCCCTTGATGGGAGGGGTCGGGGGAGGGTGAAACAACTCTCACCCCCACCTATCCTCCCCCATCAAGGGGGAGGAATTCCACAGGATAAGCCTCTGCCTACCCTCCTTCGCCCTGCAGGGCTTCGGAAGGGCCCGTCCACTCGCCATTCATTCCGTTCCGGCGAAGGCGGGTAAAATATTGATCCGGGCATGGCATTTGGAACATTCTTTGGCCGGGGCGCCAAAAAGAGGCGAAAGTTGCTGCGGGTGTCCGCACGGACACCGGAAACTTTCCCAGTCCTCGCCTTT
>DAOWBV010000085.1 GCA_030633885.1 Planctomycetota bacterium | reverse complement strand
ATCACTGTTTGCTTTCCTTTATTCAAGCCTGTTGCTGACCTGATCACCCAGTTTTAAGCGTGGCAGTTCCGCCCGGTTCACGCAATGACCGGTAGCCCATTCTTTTTCCACCCGATCAACCAGGATTTTTCCGATTAATTCATCATTCCGGTAAACGTTGAATTCCATCCCGGGAGTGATGCCGGTCTTTTGACCGACAGAAAGAATGATCAGGTTTCGGCCGCCGTTGATGGCCAGGATCTTTCCGGTGACGGGACGGTTAAGGGTCGGCGGATTTTTTAATCCGTTCAAGCGGTTTTGTCCCAGTTCCAGATTGCGTTGTTGCAGTTCTCTCAGTTCTTTTTTCAAGTCGGCGATGATTTTTTTGAGGTCCTGATTTTTTTTTCGTTGCGCGGTCAGGTCGGCCTGTAGGTTTTTGTTCTGGGCGATCAACCTCGTCCGTTCCTTTTTGTATTTAGTGCTTACTTTTCCGGTGACGTCTTTGGCCGCCTGATCGGGCGGGACCGGGCAACCGGTGAGCCATAATAACCCGGCAGTCAAGATTAACAAATTAAGTGCGTTTTTCATTAAATGCTACTTTTAGTTCTCTTTTGTTGTTCAGTATACCAGCTATTCAGGTGGAAACAAGAAAAAAATTTAACGTTTTTTTAAAGCGCTGAATAAAATACAAAAAGAAACGAAAAACATGATGATTGCGATAGCTACCTTGGTTAAAAAATCCGGTCTGACGGTCGCCTCGAGGCCGAAATCATAAATAATACCCAGGATAGTCAGCGCGATCAGGTAAAGGCCGAAGAATAAACTGATTAACCGGACAGGTCGTCCGATCTTTTTTGTGAATTCGCCCGGCCAGCCGGTCAGTAGGCCCAGAATGTGGACCGCGATCGCGCCCGACCCGATCAACGCGATCAGGGCGTTCAAGAAACTGAAAAAATTGACTCGCCATAGACGCGGGTGCTGCCAGAGGAACTGGCCGCTTTTGAAAATGAATATCAGGCTGATCAGGCCGGTAATGAGAATAATTAATTTCTTAGCCAAGGGGTGGTCCTTTATTGAGTTCTTAACTGCCGAAAAAACCGCGCAGTTTACTCCAAACAGTCTTCATTTTCATCCGGGCGATGGCTTCGGATGGGTCGATCTTTTTCGGGCATACTTGTTGGCAATTGAAAATAGTATGGCAGCGAAAAACTCCCAGATTATGGTTGATCAGGTTGATTCTTTCCCGGTCGTTCGTATCCCGGGAATCAAAAATAAAGCGGGCGGCTTTGAGTAGCGCGTGTGGCCCCAGATAATTCGGTTCGCCGGCCGCGACCGGGCAGGAACCGTAACAGGCCCCGCAGAGAATGCAATCGATCAGGCTTTCAATTTTTTTGCGCTGGGCCGGCTGTTGAATAAATTCTTTTTTGGGCGGTTGATCGTTCGTGATCAAATAAGGTTTGATTTTTTCGTAATGGCGGAAAAAATTCGTTAGATCGACGACCAGGTCTTTCAGGACCGGCAGATGAGCCAGCGGGCGGATGGTAACATTTTTACCCAGCGGTTTAACTGAGGTGGTGCAAGACAATCGGTACTGGCCGTTGATGTGCATGGCGCAGGAACCGCATACTCCGGCCCGGCAGGAAGAACGGAAAGCCAGACTGCCGTCTAAATTTTCGAGAATATAATATAACCCGTCCAGAACGGTCAGTCCTTTTTTGTCGGGTACTTCAAACCGGTCGAATCGGATTGTTTTATCCTTGGTTGGGTCAAATCTGAAAATGTGAAAAGTCGCCATCCTTAATACTTTCGTTCTTGCGGTTGATATTTAGTGATCTTGGCCGGGCGGTAAGAGAGGACCGCGCCTTCTTTACTGGACTTGCCGATCGTGTGTTTCAGCCAGTTACCGTCATCCCGTTTGGTAAAATCAAGGCGCGAATGTGAACCCCGGCTTTCCTGCCGGGCCAGTGCGCCTTTGACCAGTACTTCCGCCACGTCCAGGTTGCCTTCCAGTTCCAGTATCCAGATGAGATTATAGTTTAATCGGGTATCAGTTCCGGCCGGTTTGATTTTTTCGAATTGTTGTTTTAATTTCTTGACCTTAGTCAGCGCTTTTTTCATGTCCGCTTCTGTCCGGTAGATCCCGACTTTATCATCCAGGGTCAGGTTTAGTTCATCTCTGATCTGATAAGGATTTTTCGTGCCCGACTGCCGGCATAATTTGTTCAGCCGGAACTCCTGTCTCTTGTGGGCGTCAGCGAGCGTGTTCTTGGTGAAGATCCGGTCAGATAACCCGGCTACGTATTTGGCCGCGCTCTGTCCGGCGCGCCGACCGAAGACCAGGGTTTCCAGAAGTGAATTACCGCCTAGGCGGTTCGCCCCGTGGACGCTGACGCAGGCGCATTCTCCGGCCGCGTAGAGGCCTTTGACTTCCGTGGCCGCGTCTTTATTGGTATCGATTCCGCCCATGGTGTAATGCTGACCCGGTTGGATCGGGATCGGTTCGTCGATCGGGTCAAGGCCCAGGAAATCCAGGCAGATATCGCGCACGCCGGGCAGGCGTTCCTTGATCTTGGCCGAGCCCAGATGCCGGATATCCAGATGGACGAACCCGCCGCTGACCGGATCGCTGAATCCGCGTCCTTCATTGATCTCGGTCTGGATGGATCGGGAAACGATATCGCGCGGGGCCAGTTCCATCTTGCTCGGCGCGTATTTTTGCATGAAACGTTCTTTATTTTTATTGACCAGATGTCCGCCTTCGCCGCGGCAGCCTTCGGTCATGAGAATATTCTTACCGATGATCGTGGTTGGGTGGAACTGGACGAATTCCATGTCTTTCAGGGGCGCTCCGGCCCAGTAAGCCAGCGCCATGCCCAGTCCGGTTGAAGTAAAAGCGTTACTGCTCCGGCCGTACATCCGGCCTCCGCCGCCAGTGGCCATGATTATCGCCTGTGCTTCGATCGTCTCCAACCGGCCGGTCTGCATGTCCAGAGCTACTACTCCGTGGCAGACTCCTTCGTCGACGATCAGCGAGACGACCATCCACTCCGACAGGATCTGAATATTGTTTTTAACGACCTGTTCGTAAAGGGTCTGGAGAATGTAATGTCCGGTTTTATCAGCTCCGAAACAGGTGCGTGGGAATCCGGCCCCGCCGAAAGGTCGTTGGGCGATCCGGCCATCTTCGCTCCGGCTGAACGGGCACCCCCAGTGTTCGAGTTGGTAGATCAGACCCGGCGCGGCCGCCGTCATGATTTCGACCGCGTCCTGATCGGCCAGATAATCGCTACCTTTGATGGTGTCAAAAGCATGCCGTTCGGCGTTGTCGTCTTTCCCGGCCGGATTATTGGCCAGTGAAGCGTTTACCCCGCCCTGGGCTGCGCCGGAATGAGAACGGATCGGGTGTAGCTTGGATATGACGATCACATCCATCCCGGCTTCTTTCGCGTCTATCGCCGCTTGCAATCCGGCTAACCCGCCGCCGACTACCAAGACATTACATTTATGCATATTATTTATTGAGGATATCCTGTACAAAAAAGATTAAAGTAAAGATCATACCCGCTGCCAGGATGACCATGAAGAGCCAGAACAGTTTTTTCTGGCCCCGGGTCTTTATCAGGAAATCGGCCAGGATAATCCGGATACCGTTGATGATATGGTATCCGATCACCCCGATCAGGCAGAACTCCATCGCCTTGAAAACCGGCTTGTGGAAATTGCCCATCAGGGCATCAAAAGCGCCCGCTCCCCACCATAACTCGCTGCCCAGTACGCAAAGATGCATGAAGATGTAAAGAGTTAACAGCAATCCGGTCACTCGGTGCATGATCCAGGCTAGCGTGCCGGTATTCTTGTTCAGCAACAGGTCGTTTTTCAGGTCTTTTATGTTTTTAATAATATTCATTATCTTATTTGTTTCATCCACCAGACTAACAACCACACGCCCCAAGCAAAGGTAGCTAACCCCGCCAGCCAGCAGGCCCAGGCCAGTAACTTTTTGAACCAACGTGAAGGTGAATAGTCATCAACGACTTCATAGAAACCGTTCAGGGCGTGGAAAAGGGTCACGCCCAGAAATATAACGTAAAAGATGCCCAACGAGAGATAATCCTGTACCCGTTGGAGTACATCAGAAAAGCTGAACATCCGGGCGCTGGTAAAATGCATCAGGAAAGTATGGAAAAGCAGACCAAAGACCAGCAGAACAGCCGTGACCCGCTGGAGAAGCCAGCGCCAGCCGGCGCTGGGCGAAATATATTCTTGTTTTTTATTTACTTCTTCGTTAATCATGATGGTTAAGCGATCGCGTATTTTTTTATTCCTTCCTGGTACAGGTCGTTCCCTTGAATATCGTTGGCGACGGTTAATGGCAGGTCGACTACTTCTAGTTTTCTGATCGCTTCCGGACCGAGATCATCGTAAGCGATCACTTCGGCTTTTTTAATGCATTGGGAGAGGAGCGCCCCGGCCCCGCCGACGGCGACCAGATAAACCGCCCGGTATTTTTTCATTGCCGCTAATACTTCTGGTGAACGGGCGCCTTTACCGATGGTTGCTTTTAGTCCGGCGGCCAGCAGTTGCGGAGTGTAGGCGTCCATTCGGAAACTGGTGGTCGGTCCGGCCGATCCGATGATTTGACCCGGTTTAGCCGGGGTTGGGCCGACATAATAAATTACCTGTCCCTGTGGGTCAAAAGGCAGTTGGGCTATTTGATTTTTGTTAAGTAGTTCGGCCAGACGACGATGCGCTGCGTCCCGGGCAGTATAAACCACACCGGATAATTTTACTTTATCACCAATTTTTAATTCAGCTAGGACTTCGTCCGTTAGCGGCGTTCTAAGTGCTAGGGCAGTATCTTTATTCATAGATAGAAAACAGATTTATTTTTAAAATATAACACGTATTTTTAATGGGGTCAAGAAAATTCAATATTTAAATCTCGCCAATAAATTTTCCGTATAAAAATTAAATTTAATTTGATTTTTTTTACCTCACATGGTAAAAATACTTACTTAAGAATTACCATTGTTTTTCTTGGAAGGAACGAAATGGTCTCCCTGCAGATCAAAACCCAAAAACTTACTCCGGATGTCGCTCTGGTTTCGCTTCAAGGCGTTTTGAACGATCAAACGGCTGATCAATTATACCGGGAATTCAAGGATTTCATTGCCGACAAGATCTATAAATTTGTGGTTGACCTGGCTCAGTTGGATCGGATTGGCAGCGCCGGGTTAGGGGTATTTATTAGTTTTATTGATACGCTGGAAACAAATAAAGGGACGATCGTTTTTGTTAAACCCAACTCTAAGGTGAACACGACCTTTAAGATGTTTAAACTGTCCGCTTTTTACAGTGTGACGAATAGCCAGGAAGATGCCTTAAAAGAGATCCAGGCATTGACTAAATAAATCACTTCTCCTGCCGCCCCGCATTCTTATTTTCCCTGGTTTTTTTGCTAACCCATTTTGTAATTCGGATATTCAAACTATGAGGGCTAAGTTTTCAGCGGCCATTTTTTTCAAGGTGCCGGCTATTCCTTTCAAAGCAAATTCGACCTCGTTTTCAGAAATAATCAATGGCGGTAAGAATCGAACGGTTTGTTCGGTTGAGAGTGAAGAATGGACACCGTGTTGCTTAAGAGTATCCTGAAATTTCTGGACATCTTGTTTAGCCGGCAGGTCTATCCCGATCATCAAACCCAGCGACCGGATTTTTTGGATCAAGGGCGAGTGCATTTTTTTCAGTCCATCAACGAACTGCCGGTTTCGGGCGACGACATTGGTGGTCAGGTCTTTTTCCTGCATCTGGCGGATGGCGATAAAAGCGGCCACCATGGCCATGGGATTACCGCCGAAAGTCGAACCGTCATAACCCGGTTTCATGGCCCGGCTGATTTCCGGGCTGGTGACCACCGCTGTTACCGGGTAGCCGCCGCCGAATGATTTTCCGATCGTCATAATGTCCGGCGCGATTCCGTAAGTCTGGCAGGCCCACCATTCGCCTGGTTTAGTAGCGGTGCGGCCAAAACCCGATTGGACTTCATCGCAGATCAGGACGGCTTTATACTGGTTGCACAACGCCCGGAGTTTTTTGACGAATGATTTTTCCGCCAGTCTGATCCCGGCCTCTTCACCCTGGACCAGTTCCAGGATGACTATTTTCGCCTGGCCGGATTGCAAGACTTTTTCCACCGCGTTTGTGTCATTATAAGGCACAAAATGGACCCAGTCTTCCTGATGCAGCAGGAATGGTTTGCGGTATTTCTGATTATACGTCACCGCCAGGGCCCCGTGCGTCCGCCCGTGAAAACCGCCTTCGAAAGCGATCGTTCCCTTCTGGCCGGTATACGCCTTGGCGATCTTTATTGCCTTATCCACCGCCTCGCCCCCGGAATTCTGCCAGAAAAAATGGGTCAATCCCTTGGGCATGATTTTATGAATCACCTTGATAAATCTCGCCCGCGGGATATGGACCCGGTCTTCCTTAGTCGAAATAAATTGGGTCGCCTGATTAAAAAGTCCCCGGGCGATCTCCGGATTGGCCATACCCAGGTTCGTCGCGCTGTAGTTGCTGTCCATATCCAGATACTTATCGCCTTTGGTATCTGTCTTCCAGACGCCTTCACCCCGGACAAAGACCAGGTCTTTTTCCAGTTGCGAGACCGGGATTTTAAACGCTTCGTGCAGATCTATTGCTTCGCGGGTCGAAATTTCCGCGTCGTGAAGTAAGCGACTCATTTTTCTGATCTGGCGGGGGGAGAGATGGCTCGCCAGGAATTCCGCGATCTTTTCCCCTTGCGTCTTTGTCAGCGGGGAGCGTTTATTTTTTATGCCCCAGGTTTTGGTTTGGGTTTTGAAGGAATTAAGCAGGTTGTTCTCGGCAAGCAAGGCCAGAACTTCTTCGATCCGTTCAAACGTCGCGTTCATCCGTTCCGGATGCTTAGCCCGGCAGTTAACAATACTTTTTAATAGATTCTCTTTCATGCGTTTCCCTTTCTTAGTTGACCCGTTAATGGGTCGATAAATATTTTTTCCCTGTTTTTATCTGTTTGCGCACCATCGCTTCCGAGGTTCCGCCCGGTAGATTATGAGCGTTAATACTTTTTTTAATGTTGAATACCTGATAAACATCCTTCTGGAATTTGGGATTGAACTGTTTCAACTCCGACAGGCTCAATCCGATCAGGTTTTTATCATAATCCAGTGTGTATCGCACGATCTGGCCCACCGCGCCGTGGCTTTCCCTGAACGGCACGCCTTTTTGTACCAGATAATCCACCAGGTCCGTGGCCAGAATATGATCATTTATAGTTGCTTGCATCTTCTGCGGTTTTATGGTCATCGTCTTGAAAACCAGGGTAAATATCTTCAGCGACGCGCTCAGCGTATCCACCGTATCAAAAAGAGGTAATTTATCCTCCTGCATGTCTTTATTGTAACCCACCGGTAAACTTTTCAGCATACTCAAAAGACCCAGCAGATGTCCGAAGACTCGGCCGGATTTTCCCCGGATGAGTTCCAATAAGTCCGGATTCTTCTTCTGCGGCATGAGACTGCTGGAGGTGGTCAGCGCGTCGGCCAGTACCACAAACCCGAATTCCCGGCTCGACCAGATAATAAGATCTTCGCAGATCCGGCTCAAATGCATCATCAAAATGCTTGAGGTCCCGATAAATTCCACGATGAAGTCCCGGTCACTGGTCGCGTCAAGCGCGTTCTCGCTGATTTTCTTAAAGCCCAGTTCCCGGGCCAGTTGCCGGCGATTGATATTATAAGTAGTCCCGGCCAGCGCGCCTGAACCCAAAGGGCAAATATCCACCCGTTTCAGGCAATCAACCAGTCTTTCCTTATCCCGTTGAAGCATAAAGAAAAGAGCCATGAGATAATAACTGAAAAGTACCGGCTGGGCCTGCTGCAGGTGCGTATAGCCCGGCATGACGACCCCGACATGTTTCTCCGCCCTTTTCAGGATCGCCTTCTGCAGAGCGATCAGGTCTTTCGAGATCCCCTTGATATTTTTCTTAAGATAAAGCCGTTCGTCCAGCGCTACCTGTTCGTTCCGGCTGCGGCCCGTATGTATCTTCCGGCCCGTATTACCTAGTTTTCTGGTCAGGGCCATCTCGATCGCCGTATGAATAACTTCTGATCCGGTCAGGGTAAGCTTGCCTTTTTTTATATTCGCTTTTATTTGGTTAAGACTCTTAAGCAGCTTCTTAACTTCCATACTCATTTCAATCCCGGCCTT
>DAOWBV010000182.1 GCA_030633885.1 Planctomycetota bacterium | reverse complement strand
TAAGGCCATGTTTCTGGAAGGGATACCGGACAAGTCCGAAACACCGGCGCCGCTGTCAATCCCGTCTTATTACGTCATTCTTTTGATTATTCTGGTTGTCCCGGTGTTGATATTTGGCGTTTACTGGGAACCGCTCTACAACTTTGTCGTTACCTCCTTGCCCGGTATCTTTTAAAGGCGGGGTGGGAGCGCGATTATAAAATTTTGTCCGTTTGGGTAAAAAGGCTTGATTTATTTTTTTCCTGTGCTACACTTAAAAGTGATATGAATTAAATAAATTTTAAGGGGAAGACTTATGAAAATCGTGGAATGCCCGAGTTGTGAATCAAAATTTGATATTGCTAAGGCGCCCGAAGGCATGAAGCTGAAATGCGGTAAATGCCAAAAGATTTTTGGCGTGGTGCAGGGAGGCGAGATGGTGCCGGTTTTCGCAGGGATTCCAAAAGCGGCTCCGCTGAAGGCCAAGCGGCCGTTACCGCCCCCGCTCCGGCGCATGACCCGGCGCGCGGCACCGACGGCTGATGACTTATCGGCCGTGCCGATGGAACCGGGGATGGAAGATGAGTTTCAATCGGAAACACCTTTGCCGGCTCAGCGTCGACGTCGAGCAACCGGTAATGGAATTTCCGCTTTGAGGCGGGCCTCGACGACAAGTCGTTTTAGACGTGGCCCGAGTTATTCTGAAGTTGTTCGAGCCGTGGAAAAGAAAGATCGACCTGAGGCTTTGTTAGTTATTACCGGCCTAATTGGTTTGGTGGGGGGTCTTGGGATGTTACTTGGGGTCATTCTGAGCATTACGACCCCGATGAACGACATCGTTGTCCTGCAGGAACGCCTGGAGAAAATATCCACGGAAAAAACGTCATCTAAAAAATCTTCCAAAAAGAAAGATACCGGGAAAGAAGAAAAAATAAAAGAAGAAGGCGAGGAGAAACCGGAGGAAAAAAAATCAGGCTCGGATAAGACTGAGTAATCATAGGAGCGATCACCGTGGCCGAGAACGATGTTGAATTGATGTTACAATTTCAACAGGGTGATGACGCGGCCTTCGAATCACTTGTTAAGCAATATCATAAAAGAGTCCTCAATACCATCGCCCGTTACACCGGCGATCGGACCGAATCGGAAGACCTGACCCAAGAAGTATTTTTGCGGATCTATAACGCCCGCCAATCTTACAAACCGACCAGCAAATTCACCAGCTGGCTTTTTACCATCGTTAATAATGTTTGTCTTAATCAGATCAGGGACCGGAAACGGCGCCAAACCCAATCTCTCTTTACGGATTCCAGTCCGCAGGTTAATCTGCCCGGCGACCAGAAGACCGCTTCCAGTCAGTTGCGTGGTTGGGAATTAAAAGTGACTGTCCGGAGCGCGTTGGATGCTTTACCTGATTCGCAGAAGATGGCTGTGATTCTTAATAAATTCGAAGGGTTTTCTTACGAAGAGATCGCCCGGGTAATGAACGTATCCGTGGCGGCGGTTAAATCGATTCTTTTCCGGGCCCGGGAAAACCTGAAGAAAAAACTGAAAAGTTATATGTAGTTTTTCAGCAGTTCAGTCAGAATGTTTTCTCCCTCCACGATTACAAGTTCTATTTGCAGAGCGTAGACCGGTAATCCTTGATCTAATTTCTTTAATCGTCGGGCGTCTTTTTCCGTGGTGATCAGTAACTCCGCGCCGTTTTCCCTGGCGCTGGTATTGAGGCGGTCCAGATCAGACGTTTGATAAAGGTGGTGGTCCGGGAAAACGGTCATGCCAACCGGGTTGCTTTTTAGTTTTTCCAGAGTTTTCCGGAAACCATTCGGATTACCGATACCGCAAAAAGCATGGCTTTTTCTGGTCGGCAAGTCGGTCAGGGCTAAACCATTATGATGGTTAACCGGAATTAATTTAACGGGTTGGTGAATACTTTTCAGGATCGGCTTGTTGAATTTTTTCAGGCGTTCTTCGATTTTCCTCAGATTTTCTTTGTCGACCAGATCCGTGCGGGTTAAAATAAAACAATCAGCTCGGTATAAAGATGATAACGGTTCGCGTAGCGCCCCGGCCGGCAGAAGCCGTCCGTGGCCGAAAGGATTCAGGCAATCGATGGTCACCAGATCAAGATCTCTTTTTATTCGCCGGTGCTGGAATCCATCATCCAGGATGATGGATTTGACCTGATGATCAGCCAATAATTTTCTGCCGGTCGCTGACCGGTCCGGACCGGTTGATCTAATAACATTTTTTAATTCCGGTGTTGAACCGGTCAGTGCTTCATCGTCAGACGTTTCGTCTATTTTTCCGTAACCCCGGGCTAGGATGCCGATTTTTTTACCCCGGGCGGCCAGTTTTTTTGCCAGGTAGATTACCAGCGGTGTTTTTCCGGTTCCGCCGACCGTCACGTTACCGACGCTGATGACCGGAACGGGTATTTTAGTTGCCGGGATCAATTTCAGGGTAACCAACCAGCCCCGGAGCGTGATCGCGCCGGCATAAAGGATTGACAGGAAAAGAAAGACGATCCGGAGCCCGGACCAGCCGATTCCGACCCGTTTTTCGAGGACCGCTTGAGACCAGATTTGCTTGAATGACATACTAACATTTTAATCAAAAATCACCTGAAAGCAAATAAAAATTGACTCTAAAATGTCCTCAAAAAACCTTGCTTTATATTTTTTATCGGATATAATCAAGGTTTTCACATTGCTTGGAGGAGAGATATGAATTTCAACGAATTCCATTCGCACCGCTGGGCTAAAAATTTCAAAGAGGCCCGTCAACGTTTTCATTCCATTCAACAACTGCTCGCCGAAAAAAAAGCTGAGGCCGCCCGGACCGAAACGACCAAATTAGCGCAGGGCGATTTTGCCGACGAAAAACATATCTTTCCCGGCCTGAAAGTGATGGCCCCTTACTGGAAAGCTGAAGTGGAAATGATGCGCTGCCGTTTTGAGGCCATGAGCAATCACACGCCGGACCCTGAATTACTTAACACACCTGAATATACCGATAACGTAAAAAAATACTACGACTGGTTCGTTGAAGACGTGGGGGCGTTAATCAAGCAACACGATCTTTTGCCGGTCGCTTCATACGATAAATTGCTCAAGCAGTATCCGCCGGTGATGATGGAGAACTGGGCCGAAGTACTAAAAAAATTGAATCAGGAAACTGATCAGGCGGTCAAGGCGGGCCAGATCAAAGAAGACCTGCTTAATCGTTGGTTGCTTTTCTGTTTGAACGGGATCGTTGCCTATAATTACGGCCTGATCCGCCAGGCGGTTTTCAGCGGAGTGGTTTTGATTAAATTCAGTGAAGATAAATTAACGGAAATAGTTCAGCAGGCCAAAAACGAGTACGGCTGGCAGGTCAGCCGGACGTTTTTCCTGGAGATATTTCCGGCGGCTGATATTACCGACGCGATCGAATTGCAGACCATCGGGCGCTACGGCATGTTTTCCGATCAGGAGATCGTCACCAAAGAAATCGTACCGCCGCCGGAGAAACAAAAGCAGGATCCGAAAGTAAAGACTTCCGAATTCATGAACTGCCAGGAATTCAGTATTTTTTCGACTGTTTTTAAAGGAATGAAGGCTCAGATTAAGCAGGTGGGCTCGGCGATCTGCGCCTATTGCGAGGAACACGGAAAGAAAAACACCCAGATCTTCGTGCCGCCTTCCATGCGGCCGGAACTGAAAATGTTGAGTTCGCTGGCCTTTGGCGATAAGAAATGTACTTTCGAGACCAAGCTCTATCCGATCGATGATATGGAGCGGTTTCTCAAAGCCCAGGAGAAGTTGTACGGAACTAATTAAAG
>DAOWBV010000203.1 GCA_030633885.1 Planctomycetota bacterium | reverse complement strand
GGCAAGCCCCGCAGCTACAATGCGATATTAAATAAGGAGCGAAACGATCATGTCAATTAAACCGGAAGAGATCAGTTCAGTCTTACAAAAAGAGATCACTAAATACGAGACCTCTTTGAAGATGGAAATGGTCGGGACCGTGCTTCAAGTCGGTGACGGTATTGCCCGCGTTTACGGACTGGAAAAAGTGATGTACAGCGAGCTGGTGGAATTTATTCCGCAAACCGGCCGAGCGGGCGAGAAACAGGACTCTGTTTTTGGTATGGCCCTTAACCTGGAAGAAGATAACGTCGGTTGTGTGGTGCTCGGAGATGACACGGTGATCAAAGAAGGCGATCAGGTTAAAGGTACCGGTCGGATTACCCAGGTACCGGTCGGTCCGTCGATGGTCGGACGGGTCGTCGATGCTTTAGGTCGACCTTTGGACGGAAAAGGTCCGATCGTGACCGATGATTTTTACCCGGTTGAAGGTCGTTCTCCGAACGTTATCCAGCGCCAGCCGGTGAAAGAACCGCTTCAGACCGGATGGAAATCAGTTGATTCCATGATTCCCATCGGCCGCGGTCAGCGGGAATTGATCATCGGTGACCGCCAGACCGGCAAGACTGCTTTGGTGATCGACGCGATCCTTAATCAGAAGGGTCAGGATGTTATTTGTATTTACGTGGCCATCGGGCAAAAAGCGTCGACGATCGCATCAATCATTTAGACTTTGGAAAAGCATGATGCCATGAAATACAGTATTGTCGTGGCGGCCAGTGCCAGTGAACCGGCGCCGCTGTTGTATATCGCGCCTTACGCTGGCTGTGCCATGGGTGAATACTTCCGCGATAAAGGTAAACATGTCATGATCGTTTACGATGATCTTTCCAAGCACGCGGCTGCCTACCGGCAGTTGTCATTACTTTTACGAAGACCGCCGGGTCGGGAAGCTTATCCCGGTGATATTTTTAATCTTCATTCCCGTCTCCTGGAACGGGCGGCGAAACTTTCTGTCGAATTGGGTAGCGGTTCGCTGACCGCCCTGCCGATCGTCGAGACCCAGGCGGGTGACGTTTCCGGATATATTCCGACTAATGTTATTTCCATTACCGATGGTCAGATCTATCTGGAACCGGATCTGTTTTACGCCGGGGTGCGACCGGCGATTAACGTGGGGATCTCGGTTTCCCGGGTCGGCGGTGCCGCTCAGATCCCGGCCATGAAAAAAATAGCCGGCAGTTTACGTTTGGACCTGGCCCAGTACCGGGAACTGGCCGCTTTTGCCCAGTTTGCTTCCGAATTGGATAAAGTCACCCAGGCCCAATTGACCCGCGGGGAACGATTGGTGGAAATTTTAAAACAACCCCAATATCAACCGATGGCGGTCGAAGACCAGGTGATCATTATTTTTATCGGCACCACTGGCGAGCTGGATGAACTGCCCGTAGAAAAAGTTCAGTCCTTCGCGGCTGATTTTCTTGAATATATGCGGGATCAGCATCCCGGCGTGCGGGAAGAAATAAGAAAAACAAAAAAACTGGATGACAAAGGTAAAGAAGTTATCAAAAAAGCCGTTGCAGAATATAAAACGAAGAGCCCTTCGACAGGCTCAGGGCAAGCGGAGAACTAAGAGTCAAAAATGAACACGAGAGCCATAAAACGCAAGATTCGAAGCGTTAATAACATTAAAAAGATCACCCGGGCGATGGAGATGGTTTCGGCCTCCAAGTTAAAAAAGATCCAGGGAAAACTGATGGCCATCCGGCCGTATTCGGCCAAGCTGCAAACTATCATGGATAACCTGCTCACTTATCTGCCGCCGGAAGCGATCACTCATCCTTTATTAAAAGCTCGTTCATCTGAGCAATTGGATGTCCCACCCCAAAGGGGCGAGGCTCGCCCAACAAAGTTGGGCGGCGAGTTCCCGGAACAAAGAACCGGCCGTAAAAAAAACATTGTGGCGGTGGTCATGTCTTCGGATAAAGGACTTTGCGGTGGTTACAACGCTAATCTTTTAAAAACCGCCGGCCGGTTTGTGGCTGAACAGAATGAAACCGACATCAAGATCATGGCCCTGGGCCGGAAATCAAATGACTATTTTAAGAAACAAGAGCTGGAGATCATGGCCAGTCATACCCAGTTATCGACGGAAATTAATTTCCGCACAGTTAAAAAGATGATGGGTCCGGTACTGGCCAGCTATGAAACCCGGGCTCTCGATGAGGTCTGGTTGGTATATTCTGAGTTTGTCAATCCCATGATCCAGAAACCGCGGGTGACCAGATTTTTGCCGATGTTAACGGCGGCTGAGATAGAAAAACGTCGCGCGTCAGCGTCCGAGAAAGAAGATCAACCGAAACTGGATTTACCCTACGGTTATCTTTTTGAGCCGGACCCGAAAGTGATTTTAGATCTGATCGTTCCGCGTTATATAGAAGTTCGGTTTTACAGTATTGTCTTGGAGGCGATGGCCAGTGAGCACGGCGCCCGGATGATGGCTATGCGCAACGCCACCAAAAACGCGGAAGAAGTTATCGATAATTTAACATTAACATTTAATAAAGCCCGCCAGGCAAGCATTACCGGTGAGTTGCTGGATATCGTTGGCGGCGCCGAAGCGATGAAATAAAAATTAATAAAAGGAGAAGTGACGTCATGTCCGCAAAAAACAATGGTACCCACGGAAAAGTCCTCCAGATCATCGGCCCGGTGGTCGATGTCGTTTTTGAAGAAGGAAAATTACCACTGATCCACACCGCCTTAAATATTAAACAGCAGGGTCATTTAAAAACCGCCTTGGTTTTGGAAGTGGCTCAGCATTTGGGTAACAACGCGGTGCGGACCATTTCCATGGCGGCGACTGATGGTTTGGTTCGCGGGATGGAAGTGCTCAATACTGGCGCGCCGATCACTGTCCCGGTCGGCCGCCCGACTTTGGGTCGGGTGATCGATCTGCTGGGGAAACCGGTGGATGCTATGGGCGAAATTAAAACTAAAGATTATCATCCGATCCACCGGCACGCGCCCAAGCTGATCGATCAATCCACGGCCACCGAAGTTTTTGAGACCGGACTAAAAGTGATCGATCTTTTAGCGCCTTACGCTAAAGGCGGCAAGGTTGGTCTTTTCGGTGGTGCCGGTGTGG
>DAOWBV010000046.1 GCA_030633885.1 Planctomycetota bacterium | reverse complement strand
GACGCCCTCATCCCCAATATCGCCCAGAGTGATGACGATGGTATCGCGGATCTCTTTGGCCGGAGCGTTCATTAATTCCATCAATTTGGGGAGAAGATCCTTGACTTTATCTTTGGGTTGGGTACGAAGTTGTTCGACGGCATATTTTTGCACGGCCAGGTGTTCATCATCCAGGGCGACCCGGAGCAGGGAAAGCTCGCTTTCCTGGGCCTGTAATTTTTTCGCCTGATCCAAGCGTAATCTTAACAGATTGATCTTCAGGCTGACCATGCGTGTGGTTAAGCCAGCTACTTGTTTATTTTTATCAGACAGGCTTTGTTGATACCGCATAATCGCTTCGTCCAGCCAGCGTTCACGCGAAAACTCTTTATGAGTCGCCCACCAGTTTAACCATTCGGTTTTCGTCGGGAAAGTATGGCGGGTGATTTCTTTCAGGGCCTGTTGAATTTCCGGAAAGAGAGGCGAATCTTTTTTCCCCGGCAACAAATTCATTAATGGGGCGACGGCCTGTTTGTTTTTAGTGTAACCCAGGGCTTGAACTAAATTCCGCCGGGCGGCCAGAGATTTTTCCGGTGCCGATAACCGTGCCAATAACATTTTGGCTAATTCATCACTGCTGAAATTCGAAAGGATTTTATAGATCAAAGTCTTAAAATCATTATTCCGGGTTTCCAGGACGTTGAGGACCGGTTCGAGAAAAATTTCTTTTTCATAGAGGGCCAGTACTTTCAGGATTGATTGAACGACATCCGGCCGGTCACTTTTCAGCGCTTTTTTTAGAGCCCGAACGGATTTTTTACTATCCCAGGCGACCAACCGGTCCGCGGCCAGGACCCGCTGTTCGGCATCGCTTGAATACAATCGTTCTTTGAGATCTTTAAGGCTGGCGTTTTCCCAGGCAATTTCATTAGCCCGGGACGGTTGCTCAGGCAAAATACTCTTGAGAGGCGGTTTTTTAGCGATACCGCATCCCGGTAATAACACGATGGCGCTAAGCCAGGCCAAGCCGAGGATAATTAGATAAATTCTGTTGACACTCATAACTTTAATTATAATTATAGAGTTTTTATTCAGTTAGTCAATAGAAAATCATCTAAATACTTTGACTTCTTTCTTGGCAGGCAATATAATTAATGATTATGAAGTTTAAATTTTCATTACAACCGCGGAGTCTGAAATATAAACTCTGGATAGTTTATTCACTGCTATCCGTCATTCCCTTCCTTTTCTTTCTTTACATTATTAAGAAGATATTTCCTCAGGTATCGTTGGATTCATCGATGCTGATCAGCCTGGCATTGGGTTTAGGGGCCATTCTGATGATGTCCTTGGCTTCTTTTTGGCTGTTGCGTCGCTCGGTGGTCTCGATCGAGAAAATCAACCGAAAGGCCCATGATTTTTTCAGTGATACTAAAAATGAAGATATCAAATTGGCGGCCGGGGATGAAGTAGAGACCATGAGTCATTATTTTTCCGAGATGATGATTGAACTTCAGGCGAAAATGAAGCAGGCAAACGATTACGCCCGGGATCTTAGTGAAATGAACAAAAAGTTGGCCCGGTTGGCGATCAAGGATAGCCTGACCAATCTTTTTAACCGCGCTTATATTGTTAATCGACTGGAGGCTGAGTTTCAACGGGCGAAGGAATTTAAGCATAGTCTGTCAGTATTGTTAATTGATATCGATGATTTTAAAAAATGCAACGATAACTATGGTCATTTAACCGGTGACCAGATTCTTCAACAAACGGCAATTTTGATGAACAGTCATCACCGCTTGATCGATATTTTAGCCCGATATGGCGGCGAGGAATTTTTACTGATCATGCCGGAAATATCCATCGCGGCCGCCAAAAAGATTGCGGAGAAGATTCGCCGGAGTATCGCGGATTATCATTTTACCAGTAACAGCGCGACCGGTTCTATTCGGGTAACGGTGAGTATTGGCGGTTCGCATTACGTTTCTGGCATGAGCAAGTACGAAGATATGATTCAGGTAGCCGACCAGGCCCTTTATGAAGCGAAAAGGAAATCAAAGAATAAAGTTATTTTTAAATAAGGTTATAAAAACCAAAAGGCACCCTGACGATCAAGGGTGCCTTAATGGAAGATTAGAATCTGAATATTTTTTTGGCTCCCCAGCCAATTTATCCTTCATGGGTTGAGGACACTATCTTTTTCTTTTCTTTTTCTTCGTAGCTTTTTTCTTTTTCTTCGTAGCTTTTTTCTTCTTCTTAGCCATTCTAATCTCACCTCCTCTCGGAATTTTTAAATTTCGCAGTGCTTTTATTTTTTACAACTCACTAGTATTATATTCGATGTTAGAAGATTGTCAAGCTAAAATATAATTTTTTTTGAAAAAAAATTTAAAAAAATAGTTTTTTTTGCGATTTGGGGTTTTTTCGCGTTATTTCTAAGTTTTTCGCGTTAAAATCATGGAAATTCAATAAAAATGTTACCCGGGAGAAAAAAAACAGGCTGGCCAAAGAATAATAAAAAAAATATTTCCGACCAGCCTGTTGAAAATATGTCCGAGGTTAGCAACGACAACCTTTTCTTTTTTTCTTCGGCGCTTTTCTTTTTTTGGTTTTTTTCTTCTTCGCTTTTTTCTTCTTCTTAGCCATGGTTAATTCACCTCCTTCAGTGACAAAAATGTTTGTACTGTTATTTTCGGTTAGAAAATGCAAAAAATCAATAAAAATCCGACCCGATCTGATTATTTTTTATTTTCCGGTGTTTGGTATGGGACAAAGTCGGAGAGTCAGCCAGCTTCATGAATTTTATTTGACTTCATCAGTCGACGTGATAAAATGCCGCTTAACTATTTAATTTTTAGACGATTACTCAAGGATATTTATGCTGGCGAAAGTTATCAGCGCGGCGGTCAAGGGAATCGAAGCTCATTTGATCAAAGTCGAAGTCGATCTGATCCGGGGTTGGCCGTCTATTGTGATGGTCGGGTTGCCGGACACGGCGGTTAAAGAAAGCCGGGATCGGATCCGAACGGCTTTTAATAACGCCGGGTATAAATTTCCGTCCCAGTCCAAACTGACGATAAATTTGGCGCCGGCCGACGTTAAAAAAGAAGGCGCGATTTATGATTTACCGATCGCTTTAGGGATTATGGCCGCGTCTGATCAAATGCAAGCTGATAAATTAAAAGATTACACGGTGGTCGGTGAACTGGCGTTGGATAGTACGGTCCGACCGGTGAAGGGTGTTCTTTCCATGGCGATGACCGCGGCGCAACGGGGTCAGAAAGGGATAATTTTACCGGCCCAGAACGCGGCCGAGGCCGGGGTGGTGGAAAACTTTGATGTGATTCCGGTCAATGTTTTGTCCGACGCGGTTGGTTTTCTCAATGACAAAATAGCAATCCAACCGTTTAAAACAAAATTACGTGAAACTTTTAAAGAATTAAGTCTTTATGAGTTTGATTTTGCTGATGTTAAGGGTCAGGAGCATGTCAAGCGGGCTTTAAGCGTGGCCGCGGCCGGCGGCCATAATGTGGTCATGATCGGGCCGCCGGGATCGGGCAAAACCATGTTGGCCAAAAGATTGCCCAGTATTTTACCGGAACTGAGTATTGCCGAATCACTGGAAACAACCCGGATTCACAGTATTGCCGGCTTGGTCCGGGCCGGGGAATCGCTGGTCGGGACGCGTCCTTTTCGGTCGCCTCATCACACTATTTCCGATGCCGGTCTGGTGGGCGGCGGGACTTTTCCCCGGCCGGGTGAGATAAGTTTAGCTCATCACGGCGTTCTTTTCCTGGATGAATTACCGGAGTTTCAACGCAAAACCCTGGAAGTCTTGAGGCAACCGCTGGAAGAGGGAATGGTGACGATCGGCCGGGCGAGTGCTTCAATCACTTATCCGGCCAAGTTTATGCTGGTGGCTTCCATGAATCCTTGTCCCTGCGGGTTCTGGGGAGACGCCAAGCACGAATGCCACTGCACGCCCCGACAGATCCAGAATTATTTATCTAGAATTTCCGGTCCAATGTTGGATCGAATTGATATTCACGTGGAGGTGCCGGCGGTTCCGTATCGAAAATTAACTTCAAAAGTAAACGGTGTTTCTTCCGCGGAGATCAAAAAAGTTGTCATGACGGCTCGTCAGATCCAGGCGGCCCGATTCCAAAACAAAAATGTTTATACCAACGCCCGGATGACGAGTAAGCAAATAGAAGTATATTGTCAATTGGATGAACCGGCCAGCGTTTTATTAAAACAGGCGATGGACGAATTAAATTTATCCGCCCGGGCTTATTCCCGGATTCTCAAGGTGGCCCGGACGATTGCCGATATGGAAAGATCGGGTTCGTCTTCAACCGGGTCCGGACAAATTCAAGCGGCTCATATTTCCGAAGCGGTTCAATACCGGAGTCTGGATCGGGCCCGTTTCGCTTAAGATTTCTAAAGGAGGAACAAAATGATATCGATTATCAGAGTTCTGGCCAAAGATGATCTGACTTCAATTTGGGATGAGATCATTCGGCGAAAAGATGAACTCCAGTCCAGCCTGCAGAAAAAAGGGCAGTTGCTTTATTTGACCAAACGGACGGGATACAATGAAGCCAGTTTATTTATGCATGTTAAAGAATTACCGGCGGTCAGCGAATTAATTACGGCTCAGCTGAGTAAGATCAAAGGTGTTTCCGGTATCTGGGTGATCCAGTTATTCCGCCCGAAATTTTTTCCGTTGCCCCGGGATACACACACGATGAAAAGGTTCGTGATCACCGCGAAGGTCGCGCCGGAGTCTCTGGCGGACGTTTATAAGCAGTTACTGAATCCCAACATGCCGGATGGGTTAAAAAAAGTTTATTATGCCTTCACTTTTCATTTCTATGATGATTGCCTGCAATTTTCTCTGCTGGCTGACAAAGAAGAGACCGTTCGGAAATACGTGGCGGACGTGTTGGCTAAAATGACCGGGGTGCTGAAGACCAACATTTATCCGATTGAAAAGACCAAACCTTTCATTACTTATGATGAATGGCAGGCCTACGCAAAAGAAGGGGTCTCGCTGGCGGCCTGGAACCACATGTTAGCTCAGTTCCGTCAATAAACAAAACTCAATATATTAAAAGCTTCTAACAAAAATACAAAATCTCAAGCTATCGCCGAAGGCGATCCGCCTTTGGCGAAACGCCTAACACCCCACAAGATTTCAACGATGTAAACATCGTTGTCTCCCATCTTAATGGATTAATATTTCATCTCGCAATTAACCATGACCATACGTCCGGGCATGGGGTATCCGCGATCAGTGATCGAACTGCCGGCCTGCGTGGTATACTGTTTGTTGAGCAGGTTTTCCACGCCCAGTGAGAAGTTCATGTCTTTGACGTTTTTGCTCAGCTTGAGATTAACCAGCCAGTAACCATCCATTTTCTTTTCCTGAGTGGTAACCGAAGTGTCCGGAAACGCGGCGTAAATGGCGTAATACTGATAAGTGGCCGAGTTATATTGAATACCTAAATTGAAAATGAAGTCTTTGATGCTGGCAAAATCAGTGAATTTCAAACCGGCATCAATTTTATGACTAGGCATATAGCTGAGTTTTCTAGTTTCGGAGACCATAAAGTTAGTCGCCGAATTCCTGAGTTCTTTGTTTCTCTGCCGGGCATTGAGTAGGATATAGTTCAGGTTAAAGGAAATGTTTTCAAAAGGCGAGAAAGTGTTTTTTAATTCCAGACCGGTGATCCAGGCTTGGTTGACGTTGGAAGGCGTCCAGCGATTTCCCCAAGGGCCGAGAGTGCCGGTCGGCGTCCAGATAATCATGTTTTTAACTCTCTGGCGGAAGAGGTTCGCTTCCGTGGCGAGTTCCAATCCGTCAAAGCTATGTTGAAGTCCTACTTCGTAATTATGCCCTTTTTCTGGAGTAAGATCCGGGTTACCTTCGGCTGAATCGTCCCGGGGCCAGTTGAGGTCATTAAGTGAAGGGGCCCGATAGGAATCACCGTAAGAAACTCGCAAAGTGCTATTCGGGTTCAAGTGCCAGAGTAAATTGGCCTTGCCGGAGAACTGGCTGTCAAAGTCGGTCGGGTTGTCCCAGCGTCCGCCCAGGGTGAGGAGCATGTCGTTTTCCAGGTCCGTTTCATTCTGAAGAAAGGTGGCGTAGTTACCGCGCCGGGCCTTCCAGGTGGGCGGGGAGTTGTCTGTTTGGTCGGTGATGTTAGTTTCATCCTGGCTGTTTTTAAAGCGGTGGTGTTCGGCGGTAGTGCCGACGGTCAGGCGGTTTTTTTCGGCCAGGTCCCAGTTACTGATTATTTCGGAGCTGTAGGTACTGGTCTGAAAATTAGAGTCTTCGACGAAATGGTCACCGGCGAAGATCCATTCTCGGTGGTTGGTATCATTCCAGGAGTTGAGGTTAGTTTTGATCTTGAACCGGTTCAATTGGAGGACAGTATGGAAATAGAATTTATTTTTTTCCGCGTAGTCACGATGGGTGGAGACGCGATTATCACCGAAGGTTGTCTGGGAAACGGTTCTCAGGGTTGGATCCTTGGCCGGGCGGGCGCCGGGTGATTCACTTTTACCCTGGTAACTGCCGATATCAACCAGTAATTTGATATGGTCATCCCAGTCGTAAGTAAATTTAAGGTGGCTATCATTTGAATGTAAGGAGCTATGCGCACGATGTCCCTGAGAGCCTTTATAATTTCCGGTAAAGAGGAATCCTAATTTATTCTGAGTAGCCCCGACTGATAACCGGGTGATATTTGTCTGATAACTGCCGTAAAGGGTATTGAGCGAGGAGGTCAGTTTTTCAGGCGGGTTCTTGGTGATGATATTAATCACGCCGCTGACAGCATTACCGCCATAAAGAGCTGAGGAAGCCCCGCGGACTATTTCGATCCGTTCCACGTTATCAGCTGAGAGCCAGGATAATTCAGTGCCGCTGCTGGACGGGGAGTTAATAACGCGATCATCGACCATGATCAGGTTATGCTGGGAATAGAGACCGCGGATATGGACGCTGGTGTTAGCGCCGAGGGCGCCGTAGTGCAGGACCCTTAAGCCGAGGGTATCTTCGAGGGTCTTGGCTAGGTCGATAGCGTTTTTGCCGGCTATTTCTTTTTGAGTGATGACCGTGACGGCGCCGGGGGCGTCTTTAAGAGATTTTTCCGAGCGGGTGGCGGTGACAATGATCTCGCCTATTTCAGTTGTTTCCGTTTTGGTTTCCTGGGCCAGGGCGGGGCCGTGCAGGATTAACCCGCTGACAATAATCAACAATAATATTTTTAACCTTCTCATCTCTATTTTCCTTTCTTCTCCGCGGAAGCGGAATCGTTTAAAGATCTATCAAGTATCCTGACTGAGGGCCTGAACAGCCCATCACAGTTGCGGGACAGTACCGGATTTTCACCGGTTTCCCCTGATAGTTCCTTATGTTTTCATATCTAAAAAGAACCATTGGCCGTAAGGGGTATCGCGTTCAATTACTTCCTTTTCTTTTATTACTATTTTCTTATGGAAAAACGGTCCGTTAATGACAAACGTATGGTATTTACCGCTTTCACCGCAGATATCGATGTACGGTTTATCTTTTTTCAGGTATCGGATAAATTCCTTACTGACGATCTGGCCGATCCATTCTTTGTCGATACCATAATCTTTATGCGCGGAAGGGTTGCGGGCCGAGACGATAACGGCTTCGAATCCGTTATCGATAAATTCGTTCAGGATATCTTCGGTGCGCATACCCCAGAGCATTTCCACGGCTTTGATATCGAGTTCATGACAGACGCGTTCGACCCATTGTTTGTGTTCCTGCAGGTAAATATCGCCGAAGACCATGCCACGGGTTTCAGCGGTCTTGACGCTGTTGACACCGGCCTTAAAGGCCGGTTCGTAGTCATAGGGATTGACCGCTTTCTGCAGTAAGGGAATCCCGATAGCTTCCGACTGCATTTTTATGAGCTTAGCTGCGGTACCGTGAAAACTGACTCGCTGGAACTCCTCCGAGATGAAATTGACCAGATGAGATATTTTATAACCGGCCTGAATAGCTTTCCAGCAGGCAAGACAACTGTCTTTACCGCCGCTCCAGGAGCATAAATACATAATTTACCTCCACTTATCTTTTGGTATTAATAGAATATGTGGTTTTTTAGTAATAGGATTTTCTTTGACGACAACTACGGTTTTATAGACTGCTTCAATATTTTGATAAGTCAAAACTTCGGCCGGCGTGCCCTGAGCATAAATTTGACCATCTTTTAATAAGACCAGGCGGTCGCAGTACTCACTGGCCAAATTCAGATCATGAAATACGGTAATGAGAGTTAATTTCTTTTCCCGGTTGAATTTTTTCAGAAGATCCAATATTTCCACCTGGTGGCCGATATCCAGGTGGGCCATGGGTTCGTCAAGAAGTAGTAATTCCGGTTGCTGGGAGAGGGCCTGGGCGATCAGGACTCGCTGGAGTTCTCCGCCGGAAAGTTCAGTGATCCGCCGGTCTTTAAAAGAGAAGGTATCTGTTTGTTTCATTGAAGAATCAATAATGTTGTGATCTTCTTTAGTTAGTGGGGTTAAACGGTTCAAATGGGGAGTTCTTCCCAGGGCGACAAAGTCCCGAACCAAAAATGGGAACGATAAATTCAAAAACTGGGGCAGGACAGCGATCCGGCGAGCTAAGTCCCGGTGACTGATAACTTGAATATCTTTTTCCTGGTAAGTAATCGATCCCTGCCAGGCCGGTATAATTCGGCTAATCGCCCGGAAAAGCGTGGTTTTACCGGACCCGTTCGGGCCGATAATACCGAGCGATTCGCCCGGCCGGGCAGTAAAAGAGAGTCCTTTGATGATCTCTTTTTGTTGATAGCCGCAAACGAGATTATTAATTGATAACATTATTTTTTCGTCTCAACAGAAAAGCAAGAAAGAATATTCCGCCCAGGATTCCGGTAATGACGCCAACGGGTAATTCCACGCCTTGTCCGAACGAAGTCCGGGTCAGGACGGTTCGCGCGACAGTATCGGCCAGCATGAGAAATATCCCGCCGGCCAGGGCGCTGCCCCAGATCAATGGCTGGTGTTTGGGGCCCATCAGTATCCGCATTAAATGGGGGATGAGTAATCCGACAAAAGCGATCATGCCGGCGTTAGCGACGCAAAAAGCGACGATCAGAGAAGAAATAACGAACAAAAATTGACGGATCTGAATTATTTTTATGCCGAGGTGTTGGGCTTTTTCGTCGCCTAAGGTGATAACATCCAGATCGCGGCCGAAAATAAAAAGGATAATAATGCCGGGAATAATGAATACCGAACTGATTTTCAATAAATCCGGCTGGACCATCGAAAGATTACCGGCCATCCACAAAAGAGTACTTTTAACTTCATCGGGCTGCGCCAGGGTCATGATGAGTAAAACTAAAGAAGAAAAGATAAAACTAAGCAGGACTCCCCCCAGGATCAGGCCGGTAACGGAAAAATAAAGCCGGCTGGCGATCAGGTAGACCAGGAAGAGTGACAGTAAAGCGCCGACTAACGCGGCCAGGGGCAATCCGATGGTTGTCACCCAACCGGGCAAATTAAACTTGGAAATAAAGATAATGGCGACGGTTCCGCCTAAGGCCGCGCCGCCGGAAATACCCAGGGTATAAGGTTCTGCTAAGGGATTCCGTAAAATTCCCTGAAAAGCGCAGCCGACCGCGGCCAGGCCGGCGCCGATGAGCAGGGCGGCGATCAAACGGGGGAATCTGATCTGCCAGATAATGGTTGATAAGGGATCAGTATTATCCGGATTAAATAATATCCGCCAGAAATCAGACCAGGGTACGTTGCCGCTACCGATCGCCAGCGAAATAAAAAATGTGAGAACCAACAATCCCAAAAGTATAAAAAATAGTAATAATTTATTCATTCTTTAAATCAGGGTGAAGTAATTTAATTATTGTTTTTAGTGACTCGAGAAAATTATTTATGCTCGGCTGGCAGATTTGATTGGAATCAATTACATGGATTTTTTTGTTTTTGACCGCGTTGACTTGCGGGAATTTTTCCCAGGCCTTGAGGGCTTTTTTAGTTTTTTGATCCATGCCGGTGATCATAATGACTTCCGGGTTTTTCAGGACGACTTGCTCGACGCTGTACTGGGGCCAGCGGGAAAGGGTGTCGCGGGCAATATTGATCCCGCCGGCTGAAGTGATTATTTCGTCAATAAAAGTATTCGGTCCGGCAACAATCAGAGGAGCGGTGTTCAGTTCCACCAGGACTTTAATTTTGGGTAAAGCGCTGACCTGTTGCCGGAGGTCGCTGACCTTCCGGTCAGCTGTTTTTATAAGTTGTTCCGCTCGGTTTTGACGGCCCAATAAAATACCTAAATGCCGAAAGTCTTTCTTCAGGTCATCAAAATTAATGCTTTCCGAGAAGACAAAGACGGGGATATTTAGCCTGCGTAACTTAATAACTAATTGGGCAAGATCGCCTTCTTTCGTAGTTAAAATCAGATCAGGTTTAAGTAAAATAATTTTTTCGATATCAATTGATTGATAAGAACCAATGATTTCTTTCTTGTCGCCCGGCGTGATCTGACAGTAGTTAGTCACCCCACCAGCTTATCTTGTTCTTCTAATGAATAAATGTTTTGGGTAACGGAAGGGGTCAGGGAAATTATCCGTTCGGGCGGAGAGGCATCAATGTCGAAAGACTGGCCGGTGGCGTCGATTACTTGTCGGGCAAGGGTCGCATTTTTGATAACTTCGGGTTGCTCCTGTTCGCCGCAACCGACAAGTAACAAGTAAACAGTAAACAGTAGGCAGTAAACAGTAATTTGTTTCATGATCGATAAAGCAAATAAAAGGCAAATAAAGTGCTGACTTCAACGACTTCATTTAAGGTGCCCAGGGTATCACCGGTCAGTCCGTTGATACGGCGTCGGAAGTATATAACGGCCAGAAGGGTGGTTGCCAGTCCAACAGCACAAAGAATTAGGCCATTCAGGTTTAAGGTTTTAATTATGATCGCGAAAGTAATTAAAGTCGCGAGCAGCCATTGGGTCGGGCGCAAGTGTTCGAAAAAAGGCCGGCCCGTGCCTTCATTTCTGGCGGCCGGTGAAATGCCGGTGGCCAGGACCATACTCCAGCGGGCGAGCATCGGAGTAAAAAGTAAACAGATATTCTGGAAAAATATAGGCAGGGAACTTAAGATATTAACCAGGCAAACGTATTTCAAAAGAAGGATCAGCGCAATACCGCTGACGCCCATAACGCCGATTTTTGTATCTTTCATTATTTTCAGGACTTCTTCTTTTGTCTGGCCGGCATAAAATCCATCGCAGGTGTCAGCCAGTCCGTCCAGATGCAATCCGCCGGTAATAATGACCAGGGTCAGGACGAGTATCGCGGCCGTGATGGTGGGTGGTAAATATATGTAAGAGAGTTCAAAATTGATCAGGGCTAATAACCCGCCGATAAACAGGCCGACCAGCGGAAACCAGGCCATTGATCTGGCCAGATCGGTCCCCTCCACATTTTTGACCTTAATTGGTAACCAGGTTAAAAATTGAAACGCGACTAATATATTTTTCATAATGTCACAAGATATAATTAAATTCCTCCCCCTTGATGGGGGAGGTAAGGTGGGGGTGAAGGTCTTTATCACCCTCCCCTAACCCCTCCCCTCAAGGGAGGGGGATCATGATTTAAAATATTTCAACAGAGTTACATGAGGTTACAAAGGAGCCGTAACTATTGTAACCTTTCTGTAACGTTTGTAACCTCATGTACCCTTCTTGGAGACTCCCGCGTCGTCAAAGGAGGCCATTTCTTTAAGGATCCGGATCGCGCTTTCAGCCAGCTGCATGGCCAAAGCGGCTCCGGTACCTTCCCCTAACCTTAAATTCATGTCTAAATATGGTCTCAGTTTCATTTCTTCAAGGGTTAAGCGATGTCCGTATTCGGCTGAACAATGGCTGGCGATACAATAATCTTTCGCGATTGGTGCCAGACGAATAGCTATTAAAGCTGCCGCGCTGGAGATAAAACCGTCAACGACTACGGGTACTTTATTAGCGGCCGCGCCTAAGATGATACCGGCAATACCACCTATTTCGAAACCGCCAATTTTTGTTAAAACGTCAATCGGATCATCGGGGTTTGGTCTGTTTATTTCAATACTTTTTTTTATGACCGTAATTTTATT
>DAOWBV010000032.1 GCA_030633885.1 Planctomycetota bacterium | reverse complement strand
GTATCTTCTTCCCAGATTAATCTTCAATGGGATGACAACTCTGATAATGAGGATGGCTTCGAAATATACCGCAAGACGATTACCGATACTTACGTCGCGGTTGATACAGTTGGACCCGATGTTACTATTTACAATGATACACCCCTTACCCCCTCTACTACCTGTTGGTACAAGGTAAGGGCTTGGAATGGAGCTGGCAATAGTGATTTTTCTAATGGGGATGATGAGGTGTCCGCCACTACTCAGGCTGCCGCAGGTGCGGTACCTGATGACCCGACCGGATTAACTGCCACGGCCGTATCTTCTTCCCAGATTAATCTTGAATGGGATGACAACTCCGATAATGAGTGGGGCTTCGAAATATGGCGCAAGACGATTACTGATACTTACACCGCGATTGATACAGTTCTACCCAATGTTACTATTTACAATGATACACCCCTTACCCCCTCTACTACCTGTTGGTACAAAGTAAGAGCTTGGAATGGAGTTGGCAATAGTAATTTTTCTAATGGGGATGATGTTATATCCGCCACTACCCAGGCTGCCGCGATTTTTCCACCTGATGCCCCTGGTCCATTAACCGCCACCGCAGTGGCTTGGAACCAGATTAATCTTGAATGGAATGACAACTCCGATAATGAAGATGGATTCAAGATAGAACGTAAAAAAGAGGGAGATGTGGATTTTTTCGAGATTGACATAGTCGGAGCCGGTATTACTTCTTACTATAATACCAACCTTTCCCCCAATATTTTCTGTACCTACCGGGTAAGGGCATATAACGGGATCGGCAATAGTGGTTATTCTAATGAAGACTCTGATCTGACATTCAACCCCTTAGCCAATACACCCTGGCCGAAGTTTCATCGCGACATGGCGCAGACCGGGCGTAGTAACTCTGCCGGTCCGACCAATGGTAAACTCGAATGGTATTTCCAAGTTGATAATAACATTAAAAATTCACCCGTAATCGGTCGGTATGATGCCATCTATATCGGCGTGGATGGCGATAGTGTTATTGAAGGTACCTTCTATTCCTTTGATAAAAATGGTGCGAAAAGATGGAGTATGACATTCGGTTATGATTTTACTTTTACCTCTGCAGCCATTGCCCGGGATGGAACTGTTTACGTCGGTACGTCTACTCCTACCGGAGGCAAACTCATGGCCCTGGACCCTGATGATGGTAATTTTATATGGGAATATCCTGAGGGCGGTAGCGAGGTTGGTGTGATTGAATCTGCACCGGCCATTGCTTCAGACGGCACTGTCTATTTTGGGGATAATAACGGGGACCTCTATGCCATCAAACAGACTGGCGATTTTAAATGGAAATATTCAGCGGGTTCTGCTATCAAGTCTTCTCCGGTTATTGGCAGTGATGGCGCGATCTATTTCGCTGCCGCGGAGAAGCTTTATGCAGTCAAGTCTGCTGGGACAGATAAATGGGCTCCTCAAGCTCTGGGCGTTGATATTACTTCATCACCCGCCATCAATGCTACTCTGAACCGGCTCTATATAGGGGTAGAAACTCCTGCAGCATTCGGCAGGTTATTTGCTATCAATACGAGTAATGGGACTACCGCATGGCAATATCCTGCGGCCGCCAGTGTTGGTATGATTGAATCGTCTCCGGCTATCGGTCCGGGTGATATGATCTATTTCGGTAGCAATGATGGTTATCTCTATGCACTCAATCCTGTTGGAAGCGAGCGCTGGAAGTATAACCCGAGTGGCGGTGATCCTATCTGGTCTTCCCCGGCCATTGGTAATAATACACCTAATCCTCTTATTTATGTAGGCTGTTGGGATGGGTATGTCTATGCGATTTCGGACACAGGAGCGGCACCACTAAATCCTGTCTGGTCTTATGACACGGGCGGACAAATAACCTACTCTTCTCCGGCGATTGCTTCTGACGGCACGCTTTACATCGCATCCGCTGGCGCTAAAAAACTCTACGCATTCAATGACAGCGGAACCAGTGACCCGTACGCCGAGTTTCCCCAACCAATGTTCCGGACTAATATCAAACGCACCGGTCAAACCAAATTTTTAGGCCCGCTCTCACCCTACCCGGATAATCCAATTGCTACGCCCGTTCCGATAGAATCATCTCCGGCCATTGACAAAAAAGGTATCATGTACGTCGGTGATATCAGCGGAAACTTTACTGCCTATAACCCGGATGGCTCTGTATACTGGACAACAAATATCGGGGGCGCTCCAATCAAATCAACACCGGCACTTGGATTAAACGATACGGTTTATTTTGGAGCGGCTAATGGTATATTCTATGCCTATGATATGTATCCTGCGGGAGCTCCAACGGCGAATCAGAAATGGGCATGGAACACAGGTATCTCACTCCCATTAGATTCATCACCTGTGATTACCGGCCCTGCCTCAACCCCGATCCTTTATTTCGGGTCAGATGCTGGCAGAGTATATAAATTAGAAGATAATAGTGGAACCCCTAACCTTATATGGACATATAACCCCAGCGCGGGAGCTATTTCATCATCGCCCGCACTTAGTTCTGATGGCAACACTATTTATATCGGTCTTGAGAATACTAATAGGCTCCTCGCTATCACTGACAATGGACCCACGGCTAGTCTTAAATGGAATGCCACTGTAAACGGATATGTTCAAGCAACACCGCTGATTGCGCCTCCAGGCAGTCCATACCCGAATCGTATCTATTTCGGAACCACCACTGGATACTTTTATTCTATTAGCGACGGAGGAGGCTCAGCCACTTTTCACTGGGGGACACCATTATCCTTCCCGGGACCAATTGAGGCCTCAGCCGCTATGGCAAGGGATGGAACAGGTACACTTTATGTTGGTTGTACTAATGGATATTTTTATGCGATAACAGATAACGGTGGCTCGGGTAGTCAAAAATGGGGGTACTATGTCGTTAAACCCATTCGTTCATCTGCTGTCGTAGACGCACAAGGGTTCATATATTTCGGTAGAGATTTTGATGGGTCAAATGCCTATGTATATGCACTCAAAGATACTGGTTCTCCTGAACTACAGGCCGGCTGGCCTTACTGGGCATCTAATTCATTTACTTCATCACCCGCAATTTCTAATAACGGTACTCTATGTATTGGTTGTCAGAACGGTTATTTCTATATCCTGGGCGGCGACCCGGCCGATATCCGCATCACCAAAAAGGCCAATAAGCAACAGGTTACTATCGGTGATGTGATTACTTATAAAATAACACTGACTAACGACGGGGTTGACCCAACCGAACCGACCCGGACTACAACAGTCATCGATGATATCCCGCCCGGATTTAAATATATCAAAAAGTCTTCCCGGCTTTCGGTCGAGGGTGCCAAGGCCACGGTCCTGGCTGACCCGACCGGACAAACTATCCTCACTTTTGACGTGGGTGATTTTGCCGTGGGCGAGACCAAGGAGCTTACTTACCAGTTAGTGGTCGGCAGTGGCGTTACTTTTGGTAAATACGAGAACAGGGCCTACGCCCGATATTATTATAATCGCCCCCCGATCACACTGGGCAAATCCAATACCGCCCGCGAAACCGTCCGGGTCGTGCCCGATCCGCTCTTCGACCTGGGCACGATCATCGGTAAAGTGTTCGTCGATAGTAACGAGAACGGCATCCAGGATAAAGGCGAAACCGGCGTCGGTGAAAGCAAGATCATCATGGAAGACGGCACCATCATCACCACCGATAAAGACGGTAAGTACCACGTCCCCGGCGTAGCCCCCGGCACGCATTTATTAAAGTTAGAAGTCAAAGGTCAAAAGTTAAAAGTGACTACAGATAATCCCCGCGTGGTCCGGATAACTGAAGGTCTCCTGAGCAAAGTGAATTTTGGGGTCCAGCCGGTAGATGTAGCTGCGGGGCTTGACCCCGCCCAAACTAATAATGGCAATGGCGACCGCAAGGGTCGCAGCTACAATAAAAATGATACGGTGTCTTCCCTGACCATTGTGGCGCTCGGGGGAGGCATACTCGGTGAGTCCAAAGTCAGCGAAGACATCAATGCCGATCTCCACCAGCACGCTAAAAACGACCGGCGTTTTAAAGACGGTCGGCATGGCAAAGGAAAGATCGCCGGTTACCTCAAGGCCAATATCGCCGGTAAATATAAGATCACCTCTTCGTTAGATACTGAACGTACCCGGAACCGGGAACTTTTCCGCTATATTGACCCGGACAAATACTACCCACTTTACGGCGATGACTCGACTGTTTCCTGGGACGCGACCAACACCCAGGGGCCGGTCTATTTACTGGTCGAAACCACCCCGAAATCCGGACTGGGAACTTCCAGTTTCCTCTGGGGTAATTACAGTACCAGTCTCAATGAAACCAAACTGGCCACTTATAACCGGACGCTTTACGGTAGTCAGATAAAAGTCGGGACAAACAAATTAAGGATCAACGGTTTCGGCGCCGAGGCCTACCAAATCGCCGCCCACAATGAATTACGGGCCACCGGCGGATCATTCTATTACCTGAAACATAAAGACGTGATTGAAGGCTCGGAACAGATCCGGCTCGAAGTCCGGGACAAACTTTCGCACCTGCCTCTGGTAACTAACGCCCAGACCCGGGATGTAGATTACAAGATCGATTACGATAACGGACGTATTATTTTCGACAAACCGGTCGGCTCGGTCTCGACCAGCCACAGTATTATTTCCACGAACATCCTGGACGGTAACCCGGTCTATGTAATCGTTGATTATGAATACCAACCGGACCGGTTACATTTCAAAAAAGGTAGTTATGGCGGCCGGGTATCTTATTCCCCGATTAACTCGGCCAATCTGGGCGTGACTTACGTCAGTGAAGAAGAAGATGATAAGGACTACCAGCTTAAGGGCACGGACACCACGCTGAACCTGCCTTTGAAAACAACTCTCAAAGCGGAATATGCCGAGACTGAATCACGGGGCGTCCCGGGTTTTATTTCTCTCAACGGCGGATTTACTTTTAATGAAGTCTCGGCCACCACGCTGGCCGAAGGCAGTGCTTACCGGATCAGCAGTAACACCCGGTCATCGGACCGGTCGGCCCTTGATACTTATTACCAGCGGATCAGGCCGGGCTTCAGTACCGCCGGCTCGATCACCCAGCAATCAACCGAAAAATACGGGGCCGTAATAGAACATGAATTAATTAAAGACCGGTTAAGCTTAAGGGCCACTCATGACGCCCAGGAACTTCTGCGTAATCCGAACGCGGTTTCATCCGCCCTGATCGGCGGACGAAAAACCGAGGTCAGCGGCCTGCAAGGGATCTATACCAAAGAAAATTTAACGTTAACCGGTGAGTACCGTTATCAGAAGGTCAAAGACGAACAAATTAATATCACCAGCGAGACCAACAACAATACCGCCCTGGGCGCGGTTCGAGCCAGTTATGTTTTAAGCGCTAAGACTTCGGTCTTTCTGGAACAACAAAGTAACTTTAAAGGTTTGGCCAATCATCAGACCACGGCCGGAGTCTCAACGGAATTACGAAAAGGACTGAACGCTTCCTTGCGGGGCACCAGCGGTACCCGTGGTAATTCCGCCCTGTTAGGAGTCAACTCTCAGATCTCAGATAAAACCGAAGTCTACACTAATTTTGGATACGGGGTCACGGAAGGAATCAGCGATACCAGCCGGAAAGAACGAACTACCAGCACGGCGTTAGGCAGTACCAGCCAGATCACCCCGAGCACCCGCGTTTATACTCAGGAAGAATACCGGACCTCTTCTTCAGCCCGAAGCACGGCCACGGCGGTCGGCCAGGAGACCGATCTTTCTGACAAATGGCAGGTAGGCTGTTCTTTCGAACGCGGCCTGATCAATAATTTTAGCGGGACCGAAACTATCCGCCAGACCGGCTCGCTCAAGATTGGTTATAACGATCAGAAAAAATTAAATGTTGTCACCAAACTCGAGACCCGATCTGACAAAGGCGACGATGACCGTCAGCAATACCTGACCTCAAACAGCGCCCGCTATAAATTAACCAAAGACGTATCTCTTCTGGGTAACCTGAACTGGTCAAAAACCGAAAACGACCTGACCGAGACCACGGATGCCCGGTTCAAAGAAAGTACGATCGGGTTTGCCCTGAGACCGGTCGACTGGGACAAAATAAACATCATTGGTAAATACACTTACCTCAATGATCAGAAACCGGTGGCCCAGGATTCTCTGGGAGTGAACGAAACCGAGATTATCGAAGAACGGGCAACGGTCTATTCATTGGAAGTGGTTTATGATATTGACCGCCATTTTCAGTTGGTGGAAAAGTACGCTTTTAAGAACGGGCAGGAAAAAGTCGGCAGTCGTGATTACACGGACAGTGATACGGATCTCCTGATCAGCCGGATCAACTACCATCTGACCAATAAATGGGATGCCGGCCTTGAGTATCGCATCCTCCACCAGAAACTGGCCGATGATCAAAAAGCCGGCTACCTCGGCGAGGTACTTTACAAAATAAGTGGATTCTTCCAATTAGGAGCCGGTTATAATTTTACTGATTTTACCGATGACTTGATCAACAACAACGATTTTTCGGCCCGTGGTCCGTTTATCCGCCTGGTGGCCACTTTCGCGAAATAAAAACATCTGTTAAAAGCACTTCATTGTCTTGAGCAGTTGTTATGATTTTTTTATGAAAACTATACGATTTGTCAGTTTGGGCTGTCCGAAAAATCTGGTTGATTCCGAAGTGGCTTTAGGCAGCCTGACCCAGGCCGGTTATCAGGTGGTCGCCGATCATGAACCGGCGGATATTTGTATGATCAATACCTGCTGTTTCGTCAAAGACGCCCGGATCGAGTCAAGCGAGATCATTGACCAGGCAATCAATTTAAAAAAGGACGGTCAATATAAAAAGATCGTCGTTTCCGGGTGCTGGCCGCAACGAGAAGCAAAATCGATCCGGAAAACCTACGGCCGGAAGATCGACGCTTTAGTCGGCGTTTTCGGACGCAATGAAATAGTGAACACGTGCAATCAGTTATTGAAAAACGCGTCAAAACAACGCGGCCAATCCACGGCGGTGATTACCCCTCGACCTCATGAAGCCTGCCGGACTGATCCGACCCGCTGGCGGATCACCCCACCCCACTACGCTTATTTACGAATCGCTGAGGGCTGTGATAATCATTGTACTTATTGCGTCATCCCGTCACTGCACGGCCGTTACCGAAGTAAACCGATCAAAACCATCGTCTCGGAACTCCAGTCACTGGTCCGCGACGGTGTCCGGGAAATAAATATTATCGCCCAGGATACGACTTCTTACGGGCAAGATCTATCCGGCCTCCAGAACCTGCATGTTTTGCTGGAAAGAATCTCCGGGATCAACGGTTTGCAGTGGATCCGCTTACTTTACACTCATCCGGCATATTTCACGGATGAATTGATCGAAGTGATCAGCCGGAATAAAAAAATCGTCAAGTATGTCGATCTGCCCATCCAGCACATCAGTGACTCGCTCCTGAAAAAGATGGGCCGGCACCCCGGCCGGACGGCCATCACGGAATTGATTGCCCGGTTAAGGCAAAAGATCAATCGTGGTTCCGGGCCGGAATTATTTCTGCGGACTTCAGTCATCGTCGGATTCCCGGGCGAGACGGAAAACGATTTCCAGACCCTGCTTAATTTTTTAAAGGAAACAAAATTCGAACGCCTGGGCGCGTTCCAGTATTCGGCTGAACCCGGCACCCCGGCCGCCCGGCTGCCCCGACAAGTACCGGCTAAAGTCAAACAGGCCCGGTTCGACGCAGTCATGCAACTTCAGCAAAAGATCGCTTTCGCCAAAAACAAAGAACTGGTCGGACGGAAACTCCCGGTCATTATCGACCGGGTAGGATCCAAACAAGACCGGACCATCCTGATCGGCCGCACTTACGGCGACGCGCCGGAAGTGGACGGTGTTATTTTCCTGAAACCCGGGACCGGCAAAAAAAATAACCCTATCAAAGTCGGCCAGATCACCACCGCCACCGTGACCGGCCGTCAGGATTATGATCTACAGGGGAGAATATCATGAATATCGCCAATCGCGTTACGGTGCTCAGATTTCTGATCGGGATAATTTATTTTGTCCTGCTCTCATTTTACGATGGAAGCGTGAATTTAAAAGGCGCCGATCATCAGGAAACAAAATGGCTTTTACTGCTGGGTCTGATCCTTTTTATCATCGCGGCCTTAACCGATTTACTTGACGGTTACCTGGCCCGTAAATATAACATTGTTACCAAGTTCGGCCGAGTCAGTGACCCGCTGATCGATAAAATTATCGTTTGCGGTTCGTTCATTTTTTTCGTCAGCTGGAATAATTTAAACATGTTTTTACCCACCTGGATAGTCGTCGTTATTATCGGACGCGAGTTTCTGGTCAGTGGACTGCGCGGTTTCCTGGAAAGTGAAGACATTCCTTTTGCCAGTACGATGTGGGGAAAATTAAAAATGCTCTCCCAGATAATTACCATCAGCTGTATCCTGTTTTACCTCTGCTACTTGTCGGAAATGAATTGGGCCGGAGTGGTCCTGAAAGGTCTTATCTGGTTGACGCTGGTCGCCACGGTCGTTTCCGGATTGACTTATCTCTGGAAGATAAAATCCCTGAAAAAGATCACTTGAGATAAATAAAGTGAAAAAATCAATCCTGCAAATAATCTCAACCGGGCTGGGCGTCGGGTATTCCCCGGTCCTGCCAGGCACGCTCGGCACGCTGGTCGGGTTGGGCATCTTTTTAAGCTTAAGTTGTTTTCAAGAGGCCCCACCGCTGGTGATCTGGATCAGCGGCGCCACTATTATTTTTACCGGGCTATCTTTACTGACCGGGCGCTGGGCGGAAAGCCATTTTAAGAAAAAAGACCCGCCCCAATTTGTGCTGGATGAAATGGCCGGCCTGGGCTGCGCGCTTTTGCTCATCCCCTTCACCTGGACCTGGTGGCTGGCCGCTTTCTGCCTCTTCCGTTTTTTTGATATCGTCAAACCATTCCCGATCGGGAAAATCCAAAAATATCCGGGCGGTTGGGGGATCGTGCTGGATGATATTCTGGCTGGAATTTACGCGAATCTGATATTGCAGGTAGTAAAAATATTATCGGTGTGAGATAAAACGGACAGGACACTGTCCTGTTGTCCCTACTGAAAATTTTACAGGAACAGCACCACGCCCAGAGCCAAGCCCACTAAGATGACGACCACCAAAATCACCCAGAAAATAGGGAACCCGCTTTCGTCTGCTTTTACCGACATCCGACCCTTTGAAGCTAACCGTCGGGTAGAACCGGAAGCAGCTGATCCTCTGAATTTTGCCTGGTGGCTTGAGCCAACCCGCGAAACCGCGGTCCGGACCGGGACCTTTTTTACCAACGCCGGTTTACGCTCTACTCTCACCGCTTCTTTATTAACGACTGGACTTTGAGAAACCGGAGCCAGAGGTTTGGCCGGTATTTTTTCCGCTACTTTCGTCGTCGGCGCAACCGGGGCCGTGGTTTTTGTCTGAGGTGAGGACGCGGGAACCGCCGATGGTGATTTTTTTTCTTCAGAAGCCGAGGAAGAAACCGGAGTCGGTTTAGGCGTCGCCGCCGGACCGGCGGTTTTAGCCGGCGCGACCAGAGGCGGGGAACCACCGGTTTTAAAATATGTTCTCGTGATCTTATTGATCACCAGTTTCGAAATCGCCTTTAAGGTCGGGAAAACCCCCTCACCTTTAACGGCCACCCCTTCACAATCAGGCACATTAAATTTGTTTAACGCCGCCCGCATCTGATCCACTTCCATGATGTCAGGCAGATCCCGCTTGTTATATTGGATCACTAAAGGCAGTTCCTTAATATCGAATCCGTTAGTTTTTAAATTTATTCTCAGGTTTTCCAGTGATTCCTGGTTTTCCTGCTCTTTGGAACGCTGGGAATCAGCGACAAAAACCACACCATCAGCCCCCTGGAGAACTAAACGACGGGTGGAATCATAGTAAGTCTGGCCGGGAACCGTATAAAGTTGTAATTTAACGCTTAAACCACCGATTTTCCCCAAATCCATCGGTAAAAAATCAAAGAACAGTGTCCGCTCACCTTCGGTGGCGATCGAAGTCAGGTCTCCTTTAGCCGCCGGGGGCGCTTTCTTATGAACCATCTCGATATTAGTGGTCTTGCCGCTCATCCCCGGTCCATAATAAACAATCTTACAACTGATTTCTTTTCTGGCAAAATTTATTTGAACCATGAAAATGTATCCTCGAGATTTATAATTTGATCTGAGCGGCTGATTGGATCCGGCGGACTTTTCCTTCCAGAGTCATGAGTGTCACGTCAAGATTAATACCTTTTTCCAGCAGGACGACCAGATAGGCAATACCGGCATCCAGCAAAACCATTTTCCCAAAAGATGATTCGATGATAAAGCGGCTGAATTCCTTTATGTCCGCTTTAGCCAGTGAGTTTTTAAGATTAGTGATCGCCGTGGAGGCCATCGCCGCCATCAAATCCTGCGACAGGAAAACATCCAGGGCGGCATCAATAATAATACCGTCCGGGCTGACCACCATACTGCCTTGAACGCCCACTTCCTGATTAAGTTCCAGTAATAATTGATGCATAATACTAATAATAGTTTTTAGGTTATGGTTAAGAAGCCGGTTTGGTCAAAAGGTTAAGTATTCGGTCTGTTTTTCCCTTTAAATCGTTAAAACTTGTTATTTTCTTTTTTAGTTCCATTTTTACCTTGCCTTGACCTAACTACCATCCCGGCATCCCTGCCTGCCGGCAGGCAGGTTGGCCTTTACCCTTACCTCTGTTTTTTATCCCATGGCCATCATATCAAGCAACCAGTTAATCTCCGACTGAATCTTTTCCGGCTTGGTCGACAACTCAAATAAACAGGCGACCGTGAAACTACCGATCCGGAAGAAATGGAGCCGGCCGAGCGGGGACAACAGCACGCCTTTCGACAGACGCCCAATATCCATTTTTTTTGAAGACTCCCGGGCCGTCTGACAAACTGATTTCATCAGTTCGATCACGGACTCGCTGGCGACCTGGTTTGATTTCGTCATCCGGAAAAGGACCTTACCGGCTAAAGAAAAACCGGCGCCAACCCTAAACCCGGAAACTTCATTAAAATTCTTAACCAGATTATGCATTTTTTGTTTATCAACTTCCAGCGGAGCGGCCAATAACCCGATTGACTCCGGGTTATAAAAAGAAGTCAGGGCTTGAGCCTGCGAAGAAAATCCGCCTCGTGTCTCGATCGCCTGGAAAAGCGGATTAAATTCCATAGCTGATTCCCCGATAGACAGGGGCGTCTCATCTTCTGATTCATGAGGAATATTTTTCAACTTTCTGGTTAACTTGTTGATCGCCGCGTCATCCGGCGCAAACCGGCTCATCAATCCAATGAATTTCCAGGCCTCGGCGTAAGCTTCAATCTCAACCAGCAGTTTTATCAATAAAAGAAAAGCCTTGTAATTTAAATTATTAAGATCAACCGCCCGGTGTAAATGTTCCAGCGCTTTTAACCCGTCCTGGCACTGAAACCCTTCCCGGTGAAATCGCTCCAATCTGATCTGTCCGTTCAAAAAATGCAAATTCTCATCATTGGGGAAACGCTTAAGCCCGTGCCGCATCACCCTCAAAGATTTATCCAGATCACCAATCTCTTTCAGATAAAATTGAGCTGAGCGAACATAGGACTCGGCGGACGGGTTGACTTCAATCTCTTTATTAAGACTGACGATTTTATTCTGACTACCGATCTTCATGATATGCTGATAAAGATGCACGATCCGCTCGGAAGCCGGATACTCTTTCAAAGCATCGACTGTCACCTTCCGGGCCTCGTTCATTTTACCCACTAACAGATATTTTTCCGCTAGCTGACTGACCGTTAAAGGCGAAGGATTCTCCCGGGCGGATTCCTCGAATTTCTTCAATTCTTTTTTCTGTTTTAAAGAGTCAAATAATCCCATCGGTCACCTGTCAAAAGCGTATATTTTCCGGTCAGTTGAACCCAGGATAACCAGGTCGTTCGCCACCACCGGGGCCGCGGAAAGTTTCTTGCCGATTTTATAGTTCCAGACCAAACCACCCTTAGCCAGATCCAAAGCGTAAAAATAACCATCATGGCTGGCCAGGTAAACAAAACCATCAGAAGAAACCGCCGGGGCTGATCGCACTGCCCCGCCGGTTTTAAATTTCCAGACCGGGGTGCCGGCCGAAGCACTGATTACATGCAACCAGGCATCATCACTCCCGACCAGGATTTTACCCTGGGCATAGATTGGGGTCGAATTAATACCGGCTTTAGTTTTATAACGCCATTTTATTTTTCTGTCAAGGACATTCAGCGCGACCAGCTGACCGTTGGCACTACCAAGATAAAGCATGTTTTTCACCAGACAGGGCACGGTGGTTAACCGGGATTCAAATTTTAAACGCCAGTTCTCCCGGCCGGTCTTCGCGTTGATCGCGTAAAGAGTACCGGCTCCATTGACCACGTAAACCACCCGGGAATTAACGACGCAATTTTTCGGCACCGAACCATCCGTCAAAAAACGCCAGCGGACATCACCGCTGGTGCTATCAACGGCATAGATATATTTGTCATCGCTGCCAATATAAATCGTCCGTCCGTCCGGCGAAAGAACCGGACCAGCCTGCAGACGCCCCCCTAATTTAGTCGCCCAGACTTTCCGACCAGTCGTCAGCCGGACCGCGTAAAGAAAAGTATCATAACAACTGACATAAACAAAAGGTTTCCGGATGCAGGGAGTGCCGACAATATCATTACTCTGTTCAGTACGAAAACGCCATTGCAATTGACCGTCGCTCAAGTTCACCGCGTACAAAGAACCGTCCCGACTGCCGACATACAGTCTTCCACCGTCGACCGCCACTGATCCCTCGACCGAACCATTCGTCAGGCAAGCCCACTTCAACGACTTAGCCAACTTGAAATTCAGAGTAGCCTGCTCATATGATTTAACATCTTTCCGCAGGGCTTTAAAACCTTTTCGGGCAATGATCAAAGAAACCGGCTCATGAATAGGCAAATACAATTTCAAAGGAGTCACTCCCTGTTTTTTTTCATTAATCCAAATCTTAGCGCCAGTCGGAACGGAATTCACTTTGACCGGTAACTTCGCTGATCGGGCGGCTTTTGATTGAGGATATTTTTCCGCCAGCGTCATAATAGCTTTCCGAGCTTCGGCAATCCGGTCGGACCGATCACTCATCGAAGCTTTTTGCGCCAAGGTATTGGCTTCATTCAAATACTTACTAAGAAAATCAACCCGGCGCTTAACGAAAGGGATCAAGTCATTGTATTTCTTCTTTTCCGTTTCAACCAGAATCTTTTTATAAGCAGCCAGAATCGGTTCGAACTGATCTTTCTTTTCCCGAATCCTGAGATCATCAAAAGATTTTCTCAGGCGAGCCACATCATCAGCCGTCGTTCTTGAGGTTTGGCCTTCGATCTCACTAATCTTTTGATCCAAAGTCCTTATTTCCCGCCGGACCGACCTTTTAGTCAAAAAAGCCAACCCGGTTCCAAACTGGCGGTACTTTTGCACCGCCTCTTCATATTTTTTATTGGCGATCAATTGATCCACCTCGGTTTTCAGGATTTTAAATTCCTCCCGGGCCGGCATTTCAATATAAACCGCATAGATCCAAATCAAAATCAGAAGTAAAACGACAGAGCTGACCCCGATGATCAACAAACGCCGCTTCTTGCGCCGGGCAGTCTGTTCCTTCACCAGTAGATCAAGCCGATAACGAACATCGGCGTGATCCGGTTCGATCCTGAGCATATCCCGGTAAGCGGCAATCAAATCATTAATCTTGTGGCCGGGCAGATTATTAATGGCTTCATCGATCACCTCCCGTGACTTTTTAAAATCACCTAATTCATAATAAATACTGGCGATATAGGACTGGAGTTCGAAATCGGGCGGCGCGTAATCAAGCAGTCTTTGGGAGACTTCAAACGCCCGGCTGACTTCTTTTTTCTCAACCAATAGTTTCAAAAAATCTTTCCCGGCGACGGTAATTTGCTCCGGCCCGAAAAGTAATTCTGGCTCCTTGGCTGACCCGGTTTCGTCCGATTCCGGCTGAGCTCCGGCGGGTTCGGCCTCTGCTCCGTCCGGCGGAACTTCTTTTTTCGCGGTCTCGGTCGCGTTAAGCTGAAGCATCAGATCAAAAAGACACTGGCGCGCATCCAGACTGTCCGGCAGACATTTAATCACTTTGCGGTAAGTCTCCGCTACCTGCTCCCAGGCCTCCTGCTCCACTAAGATCTTAGCCAGTTCTTTATATTGATTACCCGCTTCTTTAGGTTGTTCCAGCGATTCCAGCACTTGAGCCAGATTTTCATTGACCGAAATATTTTTCGGATCGATTTTCAATCCCTGTTGATAAAGAGCCCGCGCCCGAGCCAGATTATTATCCTGAACGGCTTGGGCGGCCAATCCCTGGATCTCCTCAAGAGTGATCTCTTTCACGGCTGATGCCTGAATAAGATTGTAAATAACTTTAGCGGTGTTAAAACGGGGAATGGGTGAATCCTTAACAATCTGATCAACGGTATTTTCCCCGTTGATCAAAGGCAGAATCGCTTTTGTTTCCGCTGGTGTGTCTTCGCCGGTTAAAAGTTGTTGACCTTGCTCAGTCAGGTTAAAAATAATGTTATATTGAGGGATCGCCTTTTTGATCATATCCCATTCATCGATCCGGCGAGCGGCTTCAAAAACCAGGGCATTGGCGTCAAACTGCAAAGAAGTTACCTTCTGTTCCGTATCCTGAAACTCTTCCGGCGGCGGGCCTTCAATAAACTCAAAGTTAGCCTGTGACCAGGTGAACAGATCGTAAATCTCTTCTTCGATCTGGAATCGTAAAGTTTTCTCCAAGTCTTCTTTTTTGATTATTTCCAGATCACACAGGATCTCGCCCAATCTTCGGCCGCTTTTTTTCTGACGGGCCAGGGTGTCTTTTAATTGAATGGCCGTGATCAAACCGGCCCTGATCAAGAGTTCACCCAATGGTAACCCTTTTCTGGTCCCGGAAGACAGCAATTTCACCCCGGCCGGATTAAAATAAATCACCTTGCGGCTTTCGCCATCGTCGACGATCAGCGTACCTTCCTTCTGCGAGGTAGAGATCAGCTGGAAGACTTCGGCCAAACTAAAACTGCTCAAGTCACCCTTTAAACCCATATTAACTTTATCCCCCTACTTTGTCTTATATAATTATAAATAAGAATAGGGAAAAGTCAAATATAAAAAAGATACTTGAAGAAGCACTTTGGCGATACCATCAACCTAAGCTAAAACGATAATTATCCGGTCAGATTTAATATTATCCTTGAATTCCCCCCACTTCAAATGGTAAATTATAGTACCGGAATATTTTTGTAACTAACTCATGTCTGAAGTGTTATAACGATATGGAAAATAAAAATGTTTTCTTTTAAACAAGCAACCTTACTCCAAACCAAAAAACAGGTGGTCATCGCCCTGCGGTTCGTGATCCTGCTCAGCATGACC
>DAOWBV010000056.1 GCA_030633885.1 Planctomycetota bacterium | reverse complement strand
TTTGCCTTATGGCAAATAGGCACAAGAATAGTTTCATCCGCAATTTTCCTGAAAACAATGCTAGAATTTTTTTGGTAAAAACAGTTTAAAAAATCATTTCTTCTAATTGACATGAATAATTACCTTCGAAATTGCTATTTAGCTGATATTTTTTATTCAACACCTTGTTTTTAATTAATGCCTGATGAGAGAAAAAATTTATTGGTTATTTTCCCTGTTTTAAATCCCGCGTAAGTTTAACGCAACCCATCTTAATATTTAATATATCATTTATTTCCAAGTGAGTCAAGACTGTATTTCGTTGTTTAATATTGAGGTGATAAACAAAAACGGCCCGGGGAAAACCCGGGCCGTGAAGTCTTTGAAGAACCAAGTCGAAAACAGGAATTAGTCTTTATTTTAAGAGACCTTTCCTGTTTGTTGATACCGACTGGTTTTTGTTAAGGCTATTTACCCCGTTAGAGATTATAGTATAATACTAACAAAAGTTATTTTAACTAACAGAATGTAAAATTTTTATTTAAAAACCAACCGCCCATTTTGACGGTCACCATTTGGTGGCCTATCTCTAACGGGGTTTATTCCAAGTCGATTGCCTGAATGGTTTTTTTGCCGCTTGCGCGCGCTTTTTCGATGCCGCTGGCGATTTTAGCTTCGATGATCTGGCTTAATTTTTCGATCGCGTCCGCCCCGGTCCTCATGCCCTGTTCTTTAGCCACTTTTTTTACTTTACTGACCACTACTAAATTCTCTGTCATGGTTGGCTCCTTTCTTGAAATATGTTTACTTCGACTCGCCCCGCGGTTCCTTCGGGTGCGCCAAGATTATATTAAACATCGTTAATGGGGTCAAGTAAAATATTTAATAAAGATTGAAAAAAAAATTACTTCTTTGGGCGGTATTTTGTGATATAATTTATGGTATGAAAGCTAAGGCTCAGTGTGGCCAGACCTCAATTATAGTTATTTTCTTGGGTATTTTGTCCTTTCTGGGACTGTTGCTGGTCACCGTCAACACTTTTTCCCGCGCCGGTGGCGAAACGGCCGGGGGGTATGTGGACCAGTTCCGGGCAAAATTACTCGCTCAGGCCGGAGTGGAACGGGTCATCACCGAATTACAGAATTATCAGGTCGATCAATGGCTCGATTCCGCCAAGGCCTCCTGGGTTTATCAGGGCGAAGATCTGAATAGCAATGGTCTTCTTGATCACGGCGAAGATCAGAATGGTAACGGCCAGTTGGATACCTCTGCCTGTCCGTTGGAATTGGCACTCCATCCTTCCTTCGCCGTGCTGGATGCGACGGGTCAACCAGTTTTAAAGAAAATCGCAAATGATACCATCGGTTATTCCGGTCAGATCAGCGTCGCACCCGGTTCGGCTGACGGTATTTACCTGACCAAGGTTATTGATGTCCAGAGTCAGATCTACCTGAACGGTTCTGACCGGGGTACCCGCCAGTTATTAAATAATTTAGGGACTATTCTTGATATCGACCCGACTCTGGGTGAGCGTATCTTCTCTTTGCGGGCCGGTCGACCGGGCGGAAAATTCCAGGTCAAAGAGGAATTAAGAGAATTATTAGAACCGGCCGTTTACGAGCGGATTAAATATTACATTACTTGCCACAGCTATCTTAACCCGAATGTTATCAGGCCTAAATTATTAAGGGAAAGACCTCATCAACCGTTGCAGATCGGAATGAATATCATTTCTCAAGCGCAGCTTAATCCGGGTCCGATCCAGCTGGAACCGCGCGCGCCGATCAATATTAATACAGCGTCCCGGGAGATCTTAATGGCCGTTCTGGCTAATCTGAGCGGATTTTACCTCCAGCAATCCGGATTGCCGGGCGATAGTAAGACGGCACCGTTTCGGCTCGGCGTTTTACAAATTGTCCATATCTTCTGGGAGACGGATCGTGATATGATCGAAAAAATAGCGGACCGGATAATTCAAACCCGGGCCCGGACGCCTTTTCTGGAATGGTCCCGCTTCAATAAATTTTGTGATCAATTGGTCTCGGCCGGGATTTTAGGGCCGGTGATCACGCCCGAACAGCGCGAATTGGCTCAGGCCCGGGCCGACCTGATCAAGGCCAACGCTAATCCGAATACGATTTTCAATGATTTTAATCCTAACCAACTCGTTGCCCGGTTAGTTGATAAAAGCGATTTGACGATCGCCACCACAGAGTTTTGTTTTTTGCCGTTCGGTTTTTTTGAGATCGAATCGGTCGGGTTAATTGTTTCCGTTCCCGGGACCATGCCTCGGCCGGCGTTGGATCAGACCGCGTCCGGTAACTCTAATTATATTCCGAACATGCGACTATCCACCCGCTATAAAGTCCGGGCCGTGGTGGATCTTTTCGATCAATATCAGGAGACCAGTCAACGTGATTTTGCCGGCGGGACGATTTCTAATATTCCGGTTAATTTACCCCGTGGTTTGACGCCTGGTAATAAGACTCTGCAAGCTTACCCGGAACCGGATATTAAAAAATATACTGAACAGAACATCAGCGCCGGACAGATTTATCTGGCAACACTGCAGAATCTCTCGAAAAACGGACAGTCAAATGTCCGGTTGACTTTCCAGAATCATTTTAACCAGAGTCTTAACGCCGATGTCGCGTCCGGAGCGGTCGGTGTCGTCAAGGAAGCGCCGTCGGCTGGCGGAACAGCCCTCCGGCCTCACGGGCAAAGTATTTTTAGTGTCGGTCCGGCCGGGCCGGGGAGTTTGTATCCCGATGGGGCTTATTCGGAATTAAATAATTGCCCGGCTTATCAAGCGGACGGTAATTTGATTGACGGCCGGCGACATGAGAAAATATTCGGCGAACCGAGATTCCGCGGCACGGTTACTTTTTGGTATAAGCCTAATTTTAACCTTAACTCGACTAAACCCCGGACTGTTTTCAGCGTCGGACCAGCCAAAAAAACTGGTGATGAAACGGCGGCGCCTTCAAACCGGGCGAACGCTTTTGCCGTCCAGGTCTATCCGGCTAACTACTCAGATCAGAATTTGTTCCCGCGCCGGCTAGGTCAGCGACCGGCCGGGCGATTACTCTGGTTTTGGAACATGAAAAAAGATCTGCCGGACCGTTTCACCGAATATATTTTTTCTCAAACTTTCAAGGAGTCAAACCAATACTGGATCCATATCGGTCTGGCCTGGGATACGAAACCTTCGACTTTTTCGCCGACGGTTATCTGTTTTTATTGCCAGGGACGGGGAAAGGTTAAACAGGGAGACAATATTCACGTTCTTTGCCCGCGTTGTGATGGTACGGCCCAGATAAAAAAAACAAAAATACAACCGGAGGATGTCCATATTTTTTGTGTTAACGGACAATCGGTGGGGCGTTCCTATATCGGTCAATCGCTTCCAAAATTTCCTCCGGAGATCATCGAAGCCGTTAACCTGACGAGTAATAATTTGATCAAGTTAGGGACCCGGATGACTGATTCAACGCGTCACCTTTCCGGTGATTTTACTATTGATGAATTAACGATTCAGATCCATCCTGATCTGGCGACTGCGAAAGAATTCATTATTGAGGAATATAAAGCCGGTCGGTATTATCAGGGGGAGGGTGTTTTTACTTCGCGGTTATTGTCCTTGCCGGATCAGCGGACTTCGTCGACGGTTTTGCCAAACGGTTCTCGGAAGGAGCCGATACCGGCGGCAGAAAATGTTTCAAAAATTAAAGCCATGGCGGCCTGGACAGTTTATTATCCGGCGTTCGGCCGGTCGGTTAGAGTTCAATTTTTTGACCAGGCTGGCCGGGCCATTTCACCGATGCTGGATAATCCGGCCGGTTCGGAATTCGAGATACCCTTGGACCCTGATTCCCAGAGAACCAATATTCGGTATAAAGTTTTTTTTCAAGAGGTGGGCAGAGAGTTTGAAGCGCCGTTATTGGAGTCGCCGGTTTTTGATGACCTGACCATTACTTTTTATAAACCAGATGCAAAAATAATTGAATGGTACATGATCCCTTATGAAATTCCTTAATGGTAGTTTCCGTAATTTTTTTAAGCGTCTTGGCCGGACATTGATCTGGAGCTTATTTGTTTGGTTGCTGATACCTTTCGATTTGCGGGCCCAGCCGAGTTCTCCTCAATTGCAATTTGATGTCCGGACGGACTGGTCGGGCAGTATTTTACATCCTCCGGGTTCTTCAAGTTTACCCAGGAAAATAACGGTCCATGGCCAGACTAATTTACCGGCTCAAACCAGGCTTAAGATAAAAGTATACGCCGGGGTTTATGTTTTCCGGGAATCACAGATCGAATTAATCGATGTGGCCCGGAGTGCGGTTCGGCAGGGTCGTTGGCAGATAGATTTTTTTGAGCCGGCCGGTGCTTTTTATCCGGATTATTATGAAGTTGAGGTTTCCGTTGACCCGGCTCAGTTGACGCAAACACCGGACCTGTTCCGGAAAAATGGCTGGCGGTTGGCGGATATCCGGCGGATAAAAAAACGTGACCATTTACCGTTGTTTTTTCAGGAAAGCGTTCGAACCCGGGTTCAGCGGGCCGAAGCGTTGTCCCGGATTCTTTCGGACCTGGCCGGGTTGAATGAGGAGTTGAATCGATCGATCAATGACCTGGAAAGCATCAAGGAAGAATCGCCGGATAGCGAGCGGATTAAAAAAGCTTTCGGGGTGTATAAAAGCCGCGAAGAATTATTAAAGGGGCTAATAAAAAAATGGCGTCAATGGGAAGTCGGCTGGCGTGATCGATTGATGACCTTGATTGGTCGGTTCGAGACGGAAACAATGTTTTTGAGTACTCAGGAAGCAATTCGGGATTCTGCCGCCGAGGCCAGAACGCTTTACTTTCAATACCGTTATCATATCTTTAATGATGATCGGCAGATGCCGCCGGATGTGTCCCGGGAACGCCGGTTTGATTGGCGGGTTCGGGCTACTTCGTCTTTTCATCTTGGAACAATTACTCTCCGGAACGAATTGTTTTATAAATTGACTAAAGAGCTAATGGGTCGTTGGAAAGAATTAATGTGGTTGTATCATGCTCCGGAACTGAAAAACAAGCCGTCGTTATTGGCCAGAGTGGAATCAGATGTAAATAAATTTAAGAATGAATTACAGAATCAAAAAAAATCAAAATTATTTAAGCTATTACCCGACCAGGGTCAATCAGAAAGTAATTACCATCGTTTGATCGGGATTTTAGATCTTTTCCGGGGTTTAATTAAATCAATGAAATCAAGTCTGGGCCAGCCGGGCAATGAAAAATTAAAAGACGACGTTATTAAATTAAATGATCTGATCAGCCGGAAAGTAGCCGGGTCTTTAGGGGATTTAGAATAGCAAATGATAGCTTTGGCTGGAGTTTGAACTTGAAGTCAAGTATGGATAGAATGTGTTCTCACGCTTAACGAATCTTACTTTTGCTTTTCCGGGTCTTCTGCCCCCGGGTCTTTTTTGTTCAGATCTTGTTTGACGGATTTGACTGTGTCGGGCATTTGTTTGGTTAACCTTTCCAATTGAGTTATCAAGTCTTCCTTTTTCCCTTCGCTGACCAAACGGCCGTACAGATTTAATTGTTCATCCAGATTATTTTTTAGTTGTTTGAGTTTTTTGTAAGTGTTTTTCCATTCAGACGCGACATAATGTTCAAGATCTTCGTAAGTTTTGTCGAATTGATTGAGCCCCTTACGCCAGGTTATCTTTCTATCAGCCCATTTCCTTTGTTTTTTTTCGGATTTATAAATGACTTTAAAATCATCACCGAAATATTCCAGGATCACAACCAGATTAAAAATTAATTCTTTGTTTAAATTCTGCTTGGCTTCATCAATTTGATCTAAAATTCTTTCGTCGAAATGCAGAAAAGGTAAAATCGGATCATTACTATCAGTAAGTCCCGGTTCAGTTAATTGATGAAAAACTGACTTCTCGAGAACGTGAAAATTTTGCAATAAATTTCGACAGACCGGGTCAACCAGGTCATGAGTCAGCGGATAATAGTATAAAGGGCGCCGATGGGTTTTTGTAAGAATATTTTCTACTTGACCTCTATTTTGTTTGTACCATTTTTGCCATTTCCTGTCGTTACGCGGTAGTTTGCTGGATTCTTCATTTTTTTCGACAACTTCTTGGGTATTACTGCATATTTTTTCTAATATTCTAATACGTCTTGAAAGTTCTTTATGTTCAAGTGTGATAAAAATAATAAGTTTTAACAAGCTCCCATGGAAAATATTTTTTGAGGCAGTGAATCCTTTGATTTCTTCATTCGAAAACTTGAAGTTCTTGATAATTTGAGCAATATTTGGTTTGACCGTAATAGCATAGAATCCAGGGATTATTTCCTGCTTTAATATGAATTCTTCATTGAATCGATGATTTTTTGTTTGAGCCAGGCGATGATCAAATTCAGTCTCTTTCCAGCCATTAAGAAAATTGACTTTTAGATTTAACCGGCAATCCAAGGTAACCCCGTTTTCCAGGCTTGCTTTGCCTTTAAATTGAACTATAGTTGTTAGGGGTGATTTTATGATTTTTGTCTTTGTGATTTCTACTTTAGAATTTTCAAGCGTGGGTGGTTCTTCGGCTGAAACAAGAAAAATCATTCCAGAGAATAAAATAAAAATAAATACCAGACGTAAGTATAATTTATAACCCATATAGTACCTTAATTATTTTATATAAGCCCAACTTAATAATTCATGTTTACTGTAATAAAAAAGCGTAATATCATCAAAGATTAATGGTTTAATATTAGCATCGTTCAGCCCAAGGGCCGGCGAAAAAATTACCTGGTAACGAATAGGCTTTGTAATTTTTAATTGGTTATTGTTATAATCTTTTACGGCGTTTCCGCGGCTATCATTAAGTGGTCTCCCTCCCAGCAGATCATCTTTGTTCTCATCAACAATGTTTAACGTTGTTCTTCTATTATAAATAGCCATCTCGCCTGTTTCGTATCCGCGATACTCAGTCCAATTAGCAAAGAACAATGTTATTGGTGAATTTACGGGCAAGCCAGCTTCGGCGGCCAAATCAATGGTGCGGGAAGTAAAAGTCCCGTCATTACCGCGATAGTATCGGCCATCCTGCCAGAGAGCCGTAAAGGTCGAGGCATTAGCGAAATAAGGGTCTTTCTCATCCTCTTCGGTAATAACGATGACTTCATCAAGAGTCGAATCGGCTGGGATATCTAAAGGGCGGCCCCATTGTCTTTCGCCCAGTCGAAGATAATTATTCGATTGATTATAATCATAACCTCGGGCATCACCGTAAGCAAAATGATATTTATTGCCAAAAGATTGGCCATTTATATAAAGACGATTATCAAAATTCTGGTGGGACCAGCCGACATGCATCCATCGCCCGGCTTGGAAAGATCCCTGCCCATTTGTATTGAGCATGGCGGTGCCGCCTACACCATAGTTATTAGTACTTGTTCCGTTTGCCGCGATCAAAGAATTATCAATAAAAAACCCTTTTCCATGCCAACTATAGGATGGGAATGTCCCGCTATTTCGCTGGTTACCGCTCATCGTCGCATCAATCATGCTAAAGAGATTAAAACACGTCGGATAGCCGCTATGGTTGCCTTTTGGATCCCAGGATAAATAGCAGCGGATTTTGCCGGTTTCTTCAGGAAAGAAATGGGGTTTAATCCAGACCGAAACAATAAAGAGGTTTTCTATGTTAGCTGGTTTATAGGGATACATCGGAACAGAGGACTTATTGCTATCTGCTTCTGAATAGACACCATCCGGGAAGAGTTTGCCCGGTTTCCAGCCGCTCAGATAGGTGTCTTGCTGAGCGATCATCCGGTCTTTATAAGGTCCGTTACTATCAGGCATCATGATCTGTCCGGTATCAGCGTTAAGTCCCTGGGCAGAAAAACTTGCCCGGAAGGCACTGCTGACGTAATTATTTTCGATCGTCGCTAAAGATATATAGCCATCGTAGTCAGCATTTTTTAAATAAGTTGTTTCAGGTAATTCAGGATATGTTTGAAGTGAGAGATTGGCCGTGGTGGCTGGGCCGGTCGTATTAGACGAAATACTATTTTGAACGGGTTTTCCATCTTGCCAGACTTCCTCCATGAATTCAGATTGCGTTGTTTCGCGATATACATTAAAGAGTTTGACCACCACTTTGATTTCGGCCTCCGCCTTGACATTGTCTTTTGTGCCCAAAACCCGTCCTAAGGAATTAATATTAAAATAACCGGTCGGATAAAAACAAAATTCCGTGGTATAATAAGTCAGGTCTGTTTTATCAACGCGAAGAAGTCTGGGATAATCAGGGTTAAAATCATTGAGATTAGTATTCGGATTAAAGTTTGCCTTGATCACATCGCGTTGCGCCTTGGTTAAAAAACTTAATTCATTATCACAGAATGAATTAAACTGTTCCCAGGATTTAAATGTCCCTAAATAGGAAAGGGTAGGAGCGGCTGGTGGGGTGGCTTGGCGGTTTGAAATAATGGCCTCGGCAATCCGGCGAGCTTCGTCAGTATTGATGGGTGATGTTTCTTGCACGGTTCCGATTTGAAATGGGGTACTGATCGATGGCCAGCTATAGTTATCACGGGGTTTCATAGTGGGTAGTACTTCTTTTAAGTAAAATCCTTTAAGGTTAGCAATCAGGGCGACGAGGAGTTCTTTAGCGGCGGTATTGACATTAATCGGTGCCCGGCCGACAATTTCACCTTCATCTTTATAGCTACCGGTTGAATAATCACGCGGAAAATCAATTTTTTTTGGCCGGAGCGTTTCCCAGGAATAGATCAGATCCCCGATCTTAGGTGAACCGACTCTCTCGGACAAAGGTGCGGGCTTAACTACTTTTTTGTCTGACCAGGTATGAACCGTTATAAATGGTTTCAGGCGGTCAAATTCAGATTTACTTAAATTGGTCTTACTTTTTACCTCACCTAAGGTAAGATAAGGCCGATTATTATAAATACGCGTACCGATATTTTTATTTAAATCGCATTCTTGAGCTAAAGTTTCTAAAATTGATTGCAGATGCGCATGGTCTTTCATGTTAATATAAAGGCGCGAGGAAAGGTCTTCTATTTTCAGGGTAAAATACCCTCCCCGGGCTTTATAACGACTAAGCAAAAATGAAGATACCCCGACTTTTTTACCTTTAACATCAATCAAATCGGCCGACGTTAAAGACCCATCATTATTTAGATCTTTCATGAACGACGGTCTTAACGCTTGTCCCAAAAGACAATTATTGACTTGAAGAATTCCATCTTTATTCTGGTCTTCCAAAGGACTATCTAGTTGTCCATCAGCATTTAGATCTTCGCCATAATAGACAAAACTATCATCTAATCCTTCTTTTTCCAATTGAGCAATCAAGTTAACAAAAGCGAAATGCATCCCACTTTGCGCGTAAAGTTTAGCTTGGGTTAAATCGACATAATTTCTAGAAACAGTTCGTTCGACTCTGGTTATCCAGGCAAAAGTTATGCCCAAAAGAAGCAGAATGGTCAGAATAGCCAGGACCATGATTAAAACAACGGCTTGATTAGAAGAGCGGATTGTTTTCATAAAGAGTATTTTCATGCTACGTACAATTCATGAATAACTATACTAGTTTTCCGAGCACGGCCCTTTTGGGTTCTGATTTTGTCTGAGGCAGGATACTTCTTTAAGAGCCCTACTTATTTATACTTCAAATAAGCTGCTTTGTCAATAAGCAAGTAAAAAAATGAAAATAATTACCTGATTCCTAATTACCGATAATCTATTTTTACCCCCATGGGGATTTGAACCCCAGTCCCGAGACTGAGAATCTCGTATCCTAGGCCACTAGACGATGGGGGCGGGTGGTCCTTTGACGTATTTGTTCTTCGACAGGCTCAGGGTACTTCAACTCGCTTGTACTGAGCGAGCGAAGCGAGTCGAAGTGTTCCGGGGCTAGGATTCGAACTCCCGCCTGTGGCGGGACAAGCAATCCAACATGATTCAGTTTACTCCGCCAGAGGCGGAGAGTCTTGCGTCCTATTCACCCCGACAGTTTTATCTTTTCTCCAAAATTCCGGGGCTAGGATTCGAACCTAGACAACAAGATTCAGAGTCTTGCGTCCTACCGTTAGACGACCCCGGAATTTTGGAGATTAGTTTGCGAAAGGCGTTATCACCTTTCCAGCTTTTTATTTACTTCCTGTATTTTTATGGTATTATAATTGATTAATGGAATAAATCAAGAGTTTTTGAATACAAGCTGAATTTTATGACTAAACCTATTATTGGTATTAATGCTAACTTGACCAGAGAAAAATACGACCGGGTTCATCAGGATTACAGCCGGGCCGTGGTCAAAGCTGGCGGAGTACCTCTCATTTTACCAATAGTGACTGATTTTCGGCTGATCGCGGCATCTTTAAGAAAAATCGATGGCTTGATCTTAAGCGGGTCCGGTTTTGATATTAATCCAAAGCGGTACCAGGAAAAAATCTTGTCGATGACGAAGTTAGTGTCGGTTGAGAAGGAATTATTTGATTTAGCGCTCGTTCGTTACGCGCTTAAGAAAAAAATACCGATTCTGGGTACTTGTTATGGCATCCAATTGCTGAATGTTGCTCAGGGTGGTAGTTTGATTCAGCATATTCCCCGGCAATTAAAAAATGCTTTGCCGCATCAACCTCATCGGTCGCATCTTGTTTATTTTTCAGAAGCATCAAAATTATATCAGATTGTTAAACAAAAAACCGCTCAGGTTAATACGGCCCATCACCAGGCAATTAAAAGGGTCGGGCGTGGGTTAACAATCAATGCGCGATCTGAAGATGGTT
>DAOWBV010000029.1 GCA_030633885.1 Planctomycetota bacterium | reverse complement strand
GAGCATCACTGGAAATCACGTAAGTATTCAGCCCAATGATCAATCTAATGACCAGGGCCAGTAAGACCAAGCAAAAAATTTGTACCCGGGTGTTTTTCATAATAATATTAACCCTGTATCAAATTTTAAGCCTCCAGCCGTGTCATTGCGAGGCGTAAGCCGAAGCAATCTCATTTTTCATACACTAAATACGAGATTGCCACGCTCCCTACGGTCGCTCGCAATGACAATTCTAAAAATTTGATATCATCTCATAATATGATAGTAATAATATTTGGTAGACAACGACCCTTTCCGCCGGCGGCGGACCCGTCCTGTGGCAGATAGGTCGTTGATATTTAGCGTCAACGATGTATAACATCGTTGGCTACCGGTCGTCAATTTATTTTCAATACGGACCTAAAAATATCTATCATTTTTAATGCGTTTTTTTCAAGCGAATGGTATTTGGCGACTGTTCGTCGCCCGGCCAACCCGATTGTTTGTCGTAACGACTTATCTTTAATTAAAGCGGAAACCTTAGTGATCCATTCTTCATTATTCGCGGCCAGAAATCCGTTAACGCCATCCTGGACGATTTCCTTATGCACGCCGACCGGCGAGGCAACGGAGACCACTCCGGCGGCCATATATTGCAATAGTTTCGTCCCGCATTTCCCGCGGGACCAGGGGTCATCGGTCAGCACGGAAAACCCGATATCAAAACCGGTAATATCTTCGCCTTCTTCCGCTTCCTGCCATTGTTTCTTAATGATCTTTATTTTATCGCTGGACGGAAATTCATTGCAGACAATTTTCAGGGCTAAGCCGGGATGTTTTTGCGCCAACTTTTCCAGGACAGGCATTAATTTTTTTACAAAGAATAACGACTTGGTCCCGCCGATCCATCCCAGGACAATCGATTGAGTTTCGATATTATAATCCTTGAGCGGATATTTTTTCAGGTCGATCGATAACGGTAATATTTGGACGCGCGGGTTGTATTTTTCCGTCAGGGATCTCAAATACGAATTCCCGGCAATGACCAGATCGCACATTTGAACAGTTTGACGATAGCGTTTCAGCCGGCGCGGCGATCTCGGTGAAGGGTGCCGGGGGCTATTAAACATGATCGCGTCATCAATATCATAAACGATCTTCGCGCCGGTTTTTTTTATCCGTTGTAACCAACTCACGCTGATCATTTTTTTCTGGATAAAAACGATATCGATATCTTTTATTTCTTTAACCAGCCGGCGCCAGTCAAAATATGATTCCGGGAAAAACCGCGATTGAGCGTTAATGCCTTGTTTTTCCAGATAGGGAAAATATTGTAAAGCCCGGTAGCGACTGGCTGGGTGGTTTTTGGCTCGAATTAAGAAAAGTACTTTCATAATCATTTAACAACAGGATTAAACAGATTCAGCGGATAAGACTTAAGTTTTTGTTTTTCGGGATAGGAGAGAAATAGGCCTAAATAGGTTTTCATGATTTCTGTACAAAAGCTAATACTTTAAAAACGGTGTACGCCAGATTGTCTCAATCTGGCGCCATTCGAGGTTGAGACAACCTCGAATACTCCCTTTTGTACGGTTTTCATAAAAGATTATATAGTATTACGATTAGTTAATTCTTTATTAAAATTTTCCGTTAAATCAGTTTAATCCAGCTGTTAATAGCCTGTTTATCGGTTAGCTTCGCAGAGAAGATGGTCTAATTCCGGAATGAGCAATTTTGATAAGGCCACCCTGGTCGCGTTGGGTGATCCGGGAATGGAACAAATAATTTTACCGTTTTTGCTTATCCCCAACAAAGCCCGGCTCATCATAGCGGCGCTGCCGATCTCGGGCAGGCTGAATTGACGGAACAGCTCGCCAAACCCTTCGAGGTTTTTCGCCAGAAGCGGACGGACCGCTTCAACCGAAACATCTTTTCGGCCGCAACCGGTGCCACCGCTGGTAATAACCAATCGGATTGATGGCACTTTCAGTAACCGTTTTACTTCCCGTCGAATCAAACCTAAATTATTCCTGATGATTTTTTGCTTCGCGCATTGATGCCCTTTTTGCCGTAAAAGCTTAATGATCAGGCGCCCGGTTTTGTCGGTTTTGGGAGTTCGGGTGTTGCTGGTGATCAGCAGGCCAAATTTTATTGGTCCGATCGGGTGCCGATGGAGGTGCTTTTTATGCGCGCTTTTTTTCATGAGTTAAAGTAAGAGGCGAGGTCAAGCCTCGCAGCTACGAATCTCAATCAGATATCCAGGTATTTTACTTCCAGGGCGTGTTTTTCGATGAACCGCCGGCGCGGGCTGACTTCTTCGCCCATCAGAATGGTAAAAATCCGATCCGCTTTAACCAGGTCTTCCATTTTAACCTTTAAAAATGTCCGGCGCTGGGGGTCCATGGTCGTATCCCAGAGCTGGCCCGGATTCATTTCACCCAAACCTTTATAACGCTGAATATCCAATCCCTGTTGACCTATTTTCCGAATACTCGGGAGAATATCCCGCAAATAAAAAATATCGATCGGCTCGTTTTTTTTAGACTGCTCGCCGGACTCTAAAATCAATTGATATTTAGGGGTCGCGGAGTCCGGAGACACGCTTTTAAAACAATCGTTAATATCAAATCCCGTTTTTTCGATATCTTTTATCGTTTTTTCGATATCTTTGTTTTGATGAAATTCAACCAATTTCAGAACCGTCTCCCTGGCTTCATTGGCTGGAACCGGAGTGGTTCGTTTTTTACGCCCGCCGTTGGTGGGCTTTAAAATATCTTCTTCGCTGGCGACAATGATCTCGCGGCCAAGTCTTTTTTCGGTTTGCCTGATATATTTATCCAGTTGTTTATCAGTCAGAAAAAACGTTTCTTCGCCATTCAGGGCCGCGTAATACAAAGGCAATTTGCCGGTTTTTTCGTCCCGGCCGGAAATATATTTTTCGAAAGAGACCCGTTTATTTTGAACCGTTTTAATATCTTCTTCCAGCTGGGAAATAAGCGTGATCAGCCGCTTTAACCTGGCCTCTTTCAGGGTGTCTTTCTTTTTCCCTTTTTTATTCAAAACGATCAGGGTGGTTCCGTCCAATCCCAGTTTAATCAAAGCTTCCTGCATGTCTTTTTCGTTGACGATATATTCTTCTTTCTTCTTGCGTTTAATTTTATAGAGGGGTGGCTGGGCGATATAAAGATAGCCCTGTTCGATCAGCGGCTGCATATGGCGGAAGAAAAAAGTCAACAGGAGTGTCCGGATGTGAGAGCCGTCAACATCCGCGTCAGTCATAATAACGATTTTGCCGTACCGTTTTTTGGAAATATCGAATTCATCCTGGCCGATCCCGGTACCGATCGCGGTGATCAGGGTCCGGATCTCTTCATGACCAAGCATTTTTTCGATCCGGGCTTTTTCCACGTTAAGGATTTTACCTTTAAGCGGCAGGATCGCCTGGAAAACCCGGTTGCGACCCTGTTTGGCCGACCCGCCGGCGGATTCACCTTCAACGATAAATAATTCGGTTGCTTGCACGTCGCGGGAAGAACAATCGGCCAACTTGCCGGGCAAGTCACCGCTGAATAACGCCCCTTTGCGGCGGGCCAGATCGCGGGCTTTGCGGGCCGCGTCCCGTGCCCGAACGGCCATTTTTACTTTTTCGACAACAGATTTCGCGCTGGCCGGATGCTCTTCCAAATAAATGCTTAATCCATTGTTGGTCAGTGTTTGAACGATTCCTTCGATATCCTGGTTCCCCAGTTTGGTTTTAGTCTGACCTTCGAATTGCGGATTCGGCAGTTTAACATTAATAATGGCCGTCAGGCCTTCCCGGTAATCCTCGCCCGATGGCAGCTTATCTGATTCTTTGAATAAACCGCGTTTTTTTCCATACGAGTTAAAAGTTCGGGTTAAAGCCATGCGAAAACCGTTTAAGTGCGTACCGCCTTCATGGGTATTAATATTGTTGGCGAAGGAAAAAATAGTATCGCTGTAACCATCCTGATACTGCAGGGCCAACTCAATATGGACATCGCCTTCCTGTTTTTCAAAATAAATAATATCGTTATGGACCTTTTTCTTATTTTGATTAAGATGCTGAACAAAAGCTTTAATTCCGCCATCATATTTAAAGGTCTCTGTTTTGTCGGCTTTGGTATCGGCCAGAGTGATTGAAATGCCCCGGTTTAAAAAGGCCTGTTCCCGCATGCGGGTAACCAGAGTATCAAACCGTATTTTCGTATCGGAAAAAATCTTAGTATCCGGTTTAAACATAATTTTGGTTCCGGTTTTGGTGGTTTTCCCGCGTTTTTCAACTTTCGTTACCGGTTTTCCGCGTTGATATTTTTGAACGTATTCATGTCCGCCCAGCGAGACGGTTACTTCCAGCCATTCACTGAGCGCGTTGACGACAGAAACACCGACTCCGTGTAATCCACCGGAAACCTTGTACGATTTACTATCAAATTTACCTCCCGCGTGCAGGGTGGTCAGGACTACTTCCAAGGCCGGTTTTTTAAGGGCCTTGTGACGATCGACCGGAATACCCCGCCCGTCATCAATGACCGTAACGCTGTCATCCTGATTAATCTTAATATTAATATTCTTACAAAAACCGGCCAGGGCTTCGTCGATGCTGTTATCGACTACCTCATAAACCAGATGATGCAGTCCGCGGATACTGGTATCACCGATATACATGGCCGGGCGGGTTCGAACCGCTTCAATTCCGCCCAAGACCTTAATTTTAGTGGCATCATATTGCCCATGAGACGGGGCGGTGGATTTAGCGATCTCTTTAGTTTTTTGCGCCGTTTTTTTAGCTGGTATTTTCTTCGCCATAGTTCTTTGTCATCTCCCGGTAAAAAAATTTATGTCCCGAAATTTATATTGAGGGAATTTTTCCTGTAATTTTTTTAAGATCTTCTCCTTTTTAAAATTAGCCAGTTCGTGCAGGAAAACCGTGGATTCCACTTCGACCTGTAAAATTCTTTGTTTAATTCCGGCGATCCGGGTATGCGGACTGAATTTTTGCCCGATAATTAACGGCCAGACTTTGTTGATCAGTTGTTGTTTTTTCCAATCGACCTGTTTAATGCTTTTTAAAAACTTGTCGATGGCCTGGCCGATTTGTTGAGCCATAATTAAACATCAACCGTTAAAGGCATTATCAGGTAAACATAATTACGTCCGATTTTCAAGACGATCGGAGAGGTTTTGTCTTTGAATTCCAGGGTAAACTTCGGTTCATCAATCACGCGCAAAACATCGATTAAAAAATCCGGGTTGAACACGATTTCAAACGGTTTTTGGTCGTAGGACACTTTCATTTTAACCTGGGCTTCGCCGACATCCTGGGTGCGGGAGAAAAAAGTCAGCGTATTTTTTTCCAGGATCATTTTAGTCGCTTTAAATTTGTCCGTGGTGACTAAGGCTGCCTGACGAATGGCCGCGGCGAATTCCGCGGTGGGAATTTCTACTTTTTTGTCGCTGTCACTGGGTATGACGTTCGCGTAATCCGGAAAGTTTCCTTCAATTAAACCACTGAATAAAAAGATCGGGTGTTTGCGAGAACCTCCGGCGGGTACTTGGATCTTTAACTGGGTTTCTTCCAAAGTGATCAGGATTTTTTTATCTTTGTCCTGAATAATTCGTTCCAATAATATAAGTCCTTTAGGCGGCGCAATGACTTTAATGTTTTGAGGGACGTTTTGTTCTGATTTCTTTTTGATAAAAGCCAGGCGTTTACCATCACTCCCGACCATTCTTAATTCTTTTTTGGTGATTTCCAGCAGGACGCCGGTCAACGCATAACGGGTAATTTCTCCAGAAGTCGCGAAGATAGTTTTGCGAATCATTTCTTTCAGGCCGGAGGCCTCGATTTCAAAAGCTTTTTTTGTATCAAATTCCGGGAAATCCGGATAGTCTACCGGATCAGCACCTAAAATTTTAAAATATCCGATTTTTGTCTTGATCCGGGCGATATGACCATCTGATTCTATATTAATTTTTTCATCTGTGCTTTCTCTTAAAATGGCGCCTAATCGTTGAGTCGGGAGAATAATCGTTCCTGTTTCTTTCACTTCAGCCGGTATTTCATAACGTAGACCGATTTCCAGGTCTGTTCCAATCAGAAAAATAGTCTGCTTTTCAGCAATAATTTTAATGTTTTGTAAAATTGGAATGGTACTACGTGTGGGAATAATAGGATTAATGATTTGAAAGGCTTCTTGCAGCTGGGCTCTTTCACAAGTAATCTTCATTTTTAGGCACTCCTCTTATATAATATATTATTAATACTCTTATTATTATACTTATGCCCTGTGGAATTGTCAATTATTATCACCGTTGACACAACCCTTTACCGGGCAAGGCGTTTGATGAAATCGGCGATTTTGTCAGGTTAGCTAATTGTTGAAAACCGGGCATAAATTATTTATTATTTCTGTAAAACCAATGATTGATATCTTCGGGGTGTGGAGGGATATTAATAAGTCGGCCAAGATTCCACAAGATTTAAGACAGTTATTTTTTGAGCTCGGTTGTCAGCAAAGCCACGGTTCTTTTAAACTCTTGATCTTTATGCAAGCGCTGCTTTATTTTTTCCACAGAATACATAACCGTGGTATGGTCTTTCCCCCCAAACCCGGCCCCAATTTCTTCCAAAGAATGATTGGTCAATATCCGGGCCAGATAAATACCGACTTGTCGGGGAAAAGAAATGGATTTAATCCGTTTTTTAGACTGCAAATCGGAAACTTTAATATTAAAATATTTACTGACCGTATCTTGAATGCTATTAATCGTAATTGGATAAACCTTTCCCGGTTGGATATCCTTTAATACTTCCTGGGCTAAGGCCAGGCTAATAGGTTGCTTCATTAACTTTGAAGTGGCAATAATTTTATTAACCGCGCCTTCCAGTTCACGAATATTGGAATCAATAACATTGGCGATACAAGTAATAACGTCATCCGGGAATTCAACCCGCTTTAATTCAACTTTTTGTTTCAGAATAGCGGACCGCAACTCAAAATCAGGGGTATCCAATCGGGCGACCATACCCCATTTGAAGCGGGAAACCAAGCGCTCAGCTAAAGTCGGAATCTCTTGCGGGGGAGAATCACTGGAAAGAATGATCTGCTTCTGGGCATTATGAAGGGCGTTAAAAGTGTGGAAAAATTCCTCCTGGCTGCCCTTCTTTTCGCCAACCCCCAAAAAATGGATATCGTCGATAGCGACAATATCCGCCGAACGATATTTATTGCGAAAAACTTCACAAGCTCCTCTTTTAACCGAGGCAATATAGTCATTAACGAAATTTTCGCACGATATATAGTATAATTTTAAATTAGGTGATTTTTTCAAAGCCACCCAACAGGCCGCTTGCAAAAGATGGGTTTTACCCAGCCCGACAGAACCGTGAATAAAAAGCGGATTATACGCTTTCGCCGGGTTTTCCGCGACGGCCAAAGCGGCCGCGTGAGCCAGTCGGTTACAGGACCCGACGACAAAACGGTCAAAGGTATAATTAGTGTTTAATTGACCGACTGATGCCTGCGGCGGGGGTGTTTTTTTCGGGGTTGCCTTAGGCGGCGCCTCAGAGGGCATCCCGAAAAGGTCAGTTTGATCCTGGTTGTCCGGCGAAGAGACCAAAAAGCGGACCTGATAATCACGGTCTAATACGGTCTTTAAAGCAGAAATAAGCAGGGTTTTATAATGTTTTTCGTACCAATCCCGATAATAGACGTTAGGCAGAGGAACCTGGATTTCATTGTCGGCCATTTCCACAAAATCAATAGCTTTAAACCAAGCTTTAAATTGCTTCTCCCCGATGTTTTCTTTAATAAAATCGAGGATTTGAACCTTGAGTTCAGGGGTGATCATCATATTGTACGTTTGGATCCCGCCAGGGAACCGCTTAAATTAAGCCCTAAATATTAGTGGCTACGACCAGGGTCGTAAACTACCCATTATAAAAATTTTCACCCGGGCGTCAATAAAATCTTGACAAATAGTGGAAAATAGATAAGATATGCGTTTTCCCTTTAAGGAAGATTTTATGGCCAAAAAAGCGTTAATGACCAGGGTTAAGCTGCAAATTCCCAGCGGGTCGGCCACCCCGGCGCCGCCAGTTGGGCCGGCTCTCGGCCAACATGGTGTCAACATCGGTGAATTTGTGAAACGGTTCAACGATCAGACCAGAAAAGGGCAGGGTATGATCGTTCCGGTGATCGTAAATATTTACAAAGACCGGACTTTTGACTTTATTATCAAAACACCTCCGGCTGCAGTGTTACTGAAAAAAGCGGCCAGTATTGCCAAGGGGTCAGGCGAACCGAATAAAACCAAGGTTGGCCGGATAACCAAAGACCAGGTTAAGGATATTGCTAAAACCAAACTACCCGATCTTAACACCAGCAATTTGGAACAGGCGATAAAAATGATTGAGGGAACCGCCCGCAATATGGGGATCGAGGTAAAATAACGAGCTATGCAAAAAAGAAGTAAGCGTTACAGGCAAATCGAGGCAAAAGTTGATAATGCCAAGCCATATGAATTGGGTGAAGCAATTGCCGCCCTGAAAACTTTGCCGGCGACTAAATTTGACCAAACGGTCGAAATGGCGATTCGACTGGGGATTGACCCTAAAAAAAGCGACCAGCAGATCCGCGGATCCGTTTCCCTGCCCCACGGCATTGGGAAATCCCGAAAGGTGATCGTTTTTGCCGCCGGAGATCAACAGAAAGAAGCCAAAGAGGCCGGCGCTGACGAAGTTGGGTCCGACGATCTGGTAAAAAAAATCCAGGGCGGTTGGCTTGATTTTGATGTCGCGATCGCCGCGCCGGATATGATGCGACATGTCGGAAAACTGGGTAAGGTTTTAGGTCCGCAGGGTAAAATGCCTTCGCCAAAAACCGGGACCGTGACAAAAGAAATAGCTAAAACGGTCAAAGAATATAAAGCCGGCAAAGTTGAATACCGCTCCGATGCTAGCGGCATAATTCACGCGCCGGTCGGAAAGTTATCATTTGACGCTGTCAAATTACAAGAAAACGCGGAAGCTTTTCTTCAAACGATCCAAAATGCCCGTCCCTCATCCGCCAAAGGGAATTATATAAAAACAGTCAGTCTTTCGGCGACCATGAGTCCGTCGATGAGCATTAAAAATTAAGTAGGAAAATATGTCAAAAGCAATAAAAAGCATGGCCATTGCCGAATTAAGCGAACGTTATAAAAACGTTTCAAATTATGTTTTTGTTGATTACAAAGGCCTGAACGCTTTTCAGGCAACCGAATTCCGGAATCAGCTGCATAAAACCGGACTCCGGATGAATATCATAAAAAATTCAAACGCCCAAGTTGCCTTTGAAAAACTCGGTCAGAAAGAACTGGTCAAATTTTTGGATGGCCCGACCGCGGTGATATTCCCGGAAAAAGACGTGGAATCCGTGACCCTGGCTAAAGAAGTTGTTACCTGGCGGACCAAGAATAAAGTACTGAAAATCAAAGGCGGTTATTTGGAAGGCCGGATCAGTTCGGCCGAAGAAGTTAACCTCCTGGCCCGGATCCCCAGTCGGGCAGCCCTGTTGGGACAGTTGGCCGGCGTTTTTAACGCACCATTAACCAATTTAGCCCGCGCGTTAAAAGGAACTATGCAAAAAATGGCGGTCGGGTTACAGGCATTCGTTGACAAACAAGCCAAAGAGGCTCCGGCCGAAAAAAAAGAATAATCGATTCGCAACGAATCGAAAAAACCACGCGATTTTATGAAAATCATTAATATCATTGGCACCCGGCCTAATTTTATTAAAATCGCCCCTTTCATGCAAGCCGCCAAAAAATATCCCCGCTTAAAAATGAAATTAGTTCATACCGGCCAGCATTATGACTATAACATGTCCAAAGTGTTTTTTAAGAATCTGGCTATCCCGAAACCTGATATTTATTTAGGGACGGGGTCCGGATCGCAAGGCGCTCAAACCGGCCAGATGATGATCGCTTTGGAAAAGATCGTTCTGAAGGAAAAACCGGATCTGATAGTTGTTTTGGGAGATGTCAACTCCACTTTGGCCGCCAGCCTGGTCGCCGCGAAACTGACTATTCCGATCGCTCATATTGAAGCCGGGGTGCGCAGCTTTGATCGGGCGATGCCCGAAGAGATTAATCGATTAGTAACCGATTCATTATCCGACCTGCTTTTTACGCCTTCCGACTACGCGGTAAAAAATCTCACGCGGGAAGGTGTGGCGCGTCAAAAGATCTTTAATGTCGGTAACATTATGATGGATACCCTTTTTGCTAATTTTAACAAGATAAAGCAAAGCCAGATTTGTCGGCGGTTGGATTTAAAGCCCCAAACCTATGCCGCTATGACCTTGCACCGACCGTCAAATGTCGACGACAAAAAAACTTTTACCGGCATTTTAAAGGCGCTGAATCAAATCAAAAAAAGCCTGGCGATCATCTGGCCGATCCATCCCCGGGCACGGAAACAGACCAGAAAATTCAATCTGGATCGATTTTTTGTTCCACATCGACCCGGCCGGACCGCCCGAATAGGGCAGATTACCTTGTTGGACCCGCTGGCCTATACCGAGTCGTTAGGTCTTTTCTATCAGGCCCGGTTCGTGCTGACCGATTCCGGCGGAGTCCAGACTGAAACCACCGCTCTTAACACACCCTGCTTGACTCTCCGGTACAATACGGAGTGGCTGGAGACGCTCTCACAAGGGACTAATACCCGGATCGATCCGGAACCCCGAAAGATTATTAACGCCGCCAATAAAATTCTCCGGAGACCCATCCGGAAAAAACCGGCGTTTCTTCAAAAAAGTAAGCTGCCTAAATACTGGGATGGAAAAACTTCCCAGCGCATCATCAAGATCATACTGGATAAATCATGAAAACTTTAGTCACCGGTGCCAAAGGAATGCTGGGCCTGGAAGTTTGCCGGGTTTTATCGTCGTCAAGCGAAGTCTTTCCGGTCGATATTGAGGAAATGGATATCAAAAACCGGGCTCAGGTTCACCAGACCATGGCCACAATCAAGCCTGACTTAGTAATTCATCTGGCAGCGATGACGGATGTCGATGGATGTGAGCAAAAACCGAAACAGGCGATGGCGATTAATATTGAAGGAACAAAAAACGTAGCGACCGAAGCGGCTAAATTAAAAGCGCAATTTATTTATATTTCTACCAGCGATATTTTTGACGGGCGTAAAAAAACTCCTTATAATGAAGACGATAAGCCCAATCCAATTAATCATTACGGCCGGAGCAAATATCAGGGCGAGCGGCAGGTAACCGGCATAATCCCGGAACCGTATATTATCCGAACCTGCTGGTTATTCGGCGGCGGGCCGCAGGATAAAAAATTCGTGGCAAAAATACTGAAGTTAGCCCAAACCAAAAATATTATTTCTGCGGTTAATGACGTCTTCGGATCACCGACCTATACTCGTGATTTGGCTGAGGGCATTAAAAAAGTCATTGAGACGAACCCGCCCGGTTTATATCATCTGGCTAATCAGGGAATCTGCAGTCGATATGAAATGACCCGGAAAATCCTGGAATACGCGCGAATCGATAGCTGTGAGGTCCAGGCGGTCAGCGCGGCTGACTATACAACGATGGCGCCCCGACCAGCCATGGCGGCGGTGAAGAGCAAGTATATCAACGTATCTAATGTCATACCGCCGTGGGAAGAAGCCCTGAAGGTATATCTGACAGAGGTAAAAAAATAGTTACCCGCCTTCGCCAGAAGGCCCCACCGCTTGCGGTGGGGATGAATGGCGATGGACGGGCCCTCCGGAGCCTTGGCGAAGGACGGGCTTCGGCGGGTTTCGTCTTTCTTTTTTAGGAAGTCCCGCTCTTCGGGCAGGGAGCTTCACTTTCGGACTTTACGAAAACGAGCCGCTTTGCTGGCGCTTAAAAGTTCATTAAGTTCTCGTTCAAAATAAGTCTGCGGGTTGGCTTCACGGGCAGCTTCGTAGATCTTTCTCGCTTCCCGGAACTTGGCGATCGATTTATCTAAAACCCCGTTTCTTTTTACCAAATCCGGTTCCTTCAAGGCCGCGTCAAAAAAATCATGACCTTTTTTTCTTAACTGACGAGCTTGATCAATGGCCCCGCTCCACTTACCGTTTTTCGGAATAATCGCTTCGCAGTCGGGACAGGGAATAAAAAAGTCTTCCGGCAACTCCTTGTTCTCGATTGTAAAAAAGTTACCACAAGCATAACAAGCAAATTCCGAAAAAACTTTTTGGGGCGGTCGGGTGACAATCAAAACGATTAACCCGACGATAATCAAAGGCGAAATGACCATCAGCGCCAATTTCAGTTTATCGCTTGAAGATAATCCTCTTTTAATAACCGGGGCCGGTTTTTCTTTTGAGGATTGACGGTTGTTTGGTTGACTGGAACAAAAATTTTTTCTGGGGGCGGGCATTCTTTTCATGTTATTCTCCTGCGGTAGCATTATCCCGCGCGATCAGCGCCGGAAAAACAAATAAATTTAAGCTTGACGAAATACTTTACCGTCCCGGATTACCACATCGCCATCCCGGGCGCTTAAATCAGACGCCGTTTGGGTGATGTCTGTTTCGCCGGTCATGTTCCGACAGACCGGACAGCGGTAATAAGGGCTGGGTTTCTCCTGACCATTTTTTATCAGGACATCAGCGTTGGGCAAACTAACCCCGCATTTAACACAAAAAACCACCATAATAAATTTTCCTTCCGCCCCGACTCAGCGCGAGGCATAAATATTCAGATAAGCTTAAGGACTAACATTTCAGCGGCTAACTCCTCATCCATCAAGCCGGTTTTGATTGCCAGATCGGCCTCGAGAAGATTTTTCAGTTTTGATTTTAATTCCGGAGTTGACTCGGATTTGAAGTACCAGGTCAAATAACCAATGATCATATTGATCGATTCCCCCTTGGTTAACAACCGGCGGATGATTTTCAAAGACTCTGATGTTTGCCGGCGCGTAATTGCCCGGGCCAACTGTTTAGTTTCGTAACGGCGATCCGGCTCGACAAATTTATCGATATCCGCCGAATCAATTTCTTCCCGTGAACCGACAAAAAGGACCAGGTTGCGGATCAAAGCGTCTAATTTATTCAGGTCGTTCTCGATGCGATCGACGATCAATTGAGCGTGCCGAAAACTAAGACGTTTTTTCCGGGCCCGACATTCAGCTACGACCCACCGGGCCAATTCATACTCCGGTATTTTATAACAATCAACCGTCAACCCTTTTTCGGCCGCCAGTCGGGCCACCGCAGAGTTTTTCGGCCATCGGTCAACCATAATGATCAGGCCGGCAAATAAAGACGGGGCCGACAGATATTTTTCCAGAGCTGAAATAATTTCCGATTGACCGCTCTGGCCGGGCAATAATTTCAGAAGGACTAATTTTTTTTCCTGAAAAAAAGAGACGGAATATAATTCATTTAAAAAATCCGCGCCGATAAAATCATCAGACCGGAATATTTTTAATCGCCCGATGATTTCCGGATGAAGCGATCGAATTTGTTCCAGGGCCCGTTCTTTCAGGAAATCTTCCGGTCCCGACAAAACAAATAAGCGGTGCTTTTTCAGACTGTTAATTTCAACTGAAGAATGACCGCGGAGTTTACGAATAAATTCTAAATAATTCATCTGATTTTTAATATTACCAGTTATTTGAAATAGGGTCAACCCCGTTAGAGACAGGTCGCCTCAGGCGACCGTCGTATTGCCGTAGTAATATTGTTTGTAATGCTAATTTGCTATTTCCTGTAAGTTATTTGCAAGAATATCAAATGCCTCTAACGGGGTCAAACAAAACTATTTTTTCAGGATAGCTAAAGGCATATTAATGTTATGGGCCACCCCATAGCCGGTTCGGGAAATAGCGACCACGCCAACGGGGATATATGGTTTTATCAGACGCAAGGCGGCATCACAAGCTCGTCGGGCCGAGCGTCCGGCTTTAAGATCTTGATAAATTCTCCAGGAAAGTTGTTTTTTCATGATTTCTTCGCCGACACCGGTGGCGGCCACCGCCCCATATTTACCGGCATATAATCCACAGCCGATAAAAGGCGTATCGCCAACCCGGCCGGGCAGACCGTATGCCGTTCCACCGGTTGAGTTAACCACGGCAAAATGACCTCGTCCGTCTGAAGCTAAAACGCCAATGGTATCACCGGGCTTATTTTTCATTTGATCCTTAACCCAGGCCGGCATTTTTTTTGTCACCAGGCTTTTTTTGGTATTTTTAAAAACTTTGCGGGCAAAAGATGTGCCGGGATTGTAATAACGAAAGCCTTGTTGCCGGGCAAATTTAACGGCCCCGGGTCCGCAAAGAACAAGCGGCGGAGCCTTTAACAGGCGTTGGCTTATCAGGACTGGATTTTTAACGTTTTTAATGCCAATAATGGCAGCAAAACGACCGCTGGAATCCATTAAAGCCGCGTCCATCTCAATCGAACCGCCTAATCGATAGTAAGAACCGGTGCCGGCGTTAAATAACGGGTCGTTTTCCAGGATCACCGCGCCCGCGATCGCCGCGTTCAATACCGCGTCCAAAGTTGCCTGCTTCAGTTTCTTCCCGGCTTCTTGCACGGCTTTTTTTGGGCCGGCCTCATAATCATAAATCAAACCGGCTGATTCATCCGTTCCTAATCCGGCGCCGCCGTGCGCGATAATTATTGATTTCATGAAAAATTTACTTCGTTAAAATGATAAAAAGAGAAATATTTGTTCGAAACTTTATCTTTAACGGGACATTATACTATTTCACTCAAAATTGTAAATATTTTGTTTATCCGTTAAAAACCCGCCCCGACTTTATGTCGGGGCAGGTCGCCATTGGCGACCGTCGTATTGTCATAGTAATATTATTCGCCATATTAATTTGCCGTGGCCATAGTTTATTAACCGGAATATCAAATGTTTCTAACAGGCTTGCCTGCCCGCCTGAGGCGGATAAACCGGCAGGCAGGGTTTACCCCGCTATAAATATTTGACAACCCGGATAAGGTAAATATGGACGGAATTAAAAACATTAATATAATAGGATTAAAATACAACAGCCAAATACTTCTAACAGGGTTTACCGCCGAACACCATGGTATTAAAACAAATCATCATGATGTTATTTTTGAAAAAGCAAAAGGAATATTTATGAAACAGCGAGGTTTACTTTTGGTTATTACCGGTAATGGAAAGGGGAAAACCACCTCATCTTTAGGGTTAGCTTTACGGTCCATTGGCCAGGGAAACAAAGTGTTGATGATCCAGTTTTTAAAGAGTTCCCGGGCTTACGGAGAAATTAAAGCCGCCCAAAAATTAGCGCCTCAGTTTGAAATAATTCAAGTCGGACAGGATTGCGTTTATTCCCCGGACGACAAAAAACGTTACCAGTGTCCCGCCTGTAATTTTGCCTGTCATGTTAACCCGAAGAATCCTTCAAAAAAAGACCGCCAGGCCGCGCAAGACGGCTTTAAACTGGCCGGGGAAAAAATCAGATCCGACCAGTACGATATGATCATTCTGGATGAAATAAACTACGCGGTTGATTACGGGATGATCGATGTGGAATCAGTTCTAAAATTGATAAAAGAAAAACCGGCCCGTTTGCACCTGGTGCTCACCGGTCGCAACGCCACGCCGGCAGTCGTTAGTCAAGCAGACTTGGTAACGGAAATGCTGGACATTAAACATCCATTTCAAAAAGGGATGACTTCCGTTAAAGGGATCGATCTTTGAGGTTTAACGACCGTGCTGTAAACGTTCAGCCAGGATAGAGGGTAGTTTAGCCTGATTTATTTTGTGCGCGGTCTTGGCCACGTCATATTCTACCCGTTTGATCCGGACAATATTATCAGCCGTATCATAAATAGCGTAGCTTGCCTTCGGGTTATCATCACGAGGCTGGCCAACGCTTCCCACATTAACAATTAATTTAGTCCCGGGCTGGATTTTGATCGAGGGCTCCGTGATAAAAGAAAGAATACCCCGGGCCAGAGAAAAACTGACCGGGACGTGGGAATGGCCGATAAAACATAAAGGCGATTTTAAATTACTTAATCCCAGTTGAACGTCATAACTGGTTTGGATGTATTCAAATAATTCCGGTGCGAAAAGATTGGAATGAACAACGGTAATGCCATTTAATTTTTGAACCAGTTTTAATCGAGCCAGGAATTTGCGAGCAGCAGGTTTAAGTTGTTTTTTGGTCCAGTTGATGGAATCCAGAGCGTAAGGGTTAAAAAAAGCGGTATTTAATATG
>DAOWBV010000042.1 GCA_030633885.1 Planctomycetota bacterium | reverse complement strand
ATCTGCTCTTCGTTCGTTTCGGAGATAATAATTTTGGCCAACTCCATTTTAATCATCGGAATAAACTCCTAGTTAATTATTCACTGCCGTCACACTATGACGGCGCTTTATATCCTAACGGGTAAAGGGTCAACCCCGTTAGAGGCAGGTCGCCTCAGGCGACCGTTGTATTGTAATAATAATATTGTTTGTAACATTAACCCCGTTAGAGATAGGTCGTCCCTTCGTGACGACCGTCGCATTGTATGGTTTCTAACGAAAGTTTATTTAGTTTGTATGTTCCCAAGACTTTTGTTCACAATTTCTGTAATCTCTAACGGGGTTAACTTACGATTGCTGGTAATTTATCCGTAATAGTATCAAATGCCTCTAACGGGGTCAAACAAAATTTCCCGGTCAAAATATAAAAATTTCCTTGCTTTCCGCCTTAAGTTTATGCTATGATTACCGATAAATAAAGATAGGTGTTAGGTTATAATAAATCAAACTCCTCGACGGGGAGTAGGCGAGGTTGTCGCAACTTCGCCTGATACCAGATTGAGACAATCTGGTGTATACAGCAAACGGAGGTTGAACTTATGAATAAGAAAAATTTAGCGATTTTGGTCGTTCTCGGTCTGTTTCTTGGTGCTTTGCCGATTCTGACCGGGTGTTCGGTGTACCGTAAAACTTTGGGGAAAGTGTTCCGGGGGGCCGAACAGATGGAGGCCGTTTCCGACAATGACCGGCAACCTGATGATATCCCGGTGCCGCATTTGAATTTCAAACATTTACCGGACGAATCTTCTTATTATGAAACGGCCGGTGTTCGAACCGCTACTATTAAGTATGAGGGCAGTTCTCATCTGGATGAAGTAGTTACTTTTTATCAGACGCAGATGCCCGGACATCATTGGGTCCATCAGATCACTGAAAAAGCCGGTGATTCCTATGTGATGGCTTTTACCAAGCATAAGGAAAAATGCGTGGTGATCGCGGAAAACGTTGGGCGCGAGACCAATTTGACCATCAAGATTAATTATATGACGAAGCCGAAATAGTATGTCGAGATGGCCGATCAAGACTCAATCGCCGGCGGAACAAACCGAGCCAAGCGCTGTCAAGTTATTTTTTGAGCGCTGCCAACCCTACCAGAATATTATTTTTTTTATCGTGCTGGTTGTCTGTCTACTGGTTATTTTATTGTTCTGGCGGGGCTACCGACAGACCCGGTTGGATAAAGAAGTCTGGCGCCAGCTACCCAGGTCCAATAGTGTCCAAGCGCTTCTACAAATGGCCAAAACTTTCAAGGATACTCCGGCTCTGCCGCGGATTCGCTTGAAACTCGCCGCGGCCTATGAAAATGATAAAAATGTTGACGCGGCGAAAAAGATCTATGAAGAACTGCTGGCCGGTTGTCCGCAACTGGCGCTTCATCAGCAGGTGGTCGCGGCATCGGATACAAATACGTTAAAAGAATTAAAAACCAACCTGGCCGGATCATGTCCCCGATATAATTTTCATCTATTGATCGACGACCGGTTAAGGAATATTTCTTTGAATCAATCATGGGATCTTCAAGTGCATTTCGCGGAACTTCGGTCTCAGAGGAATTATCCTCAGATAACGGTGCGAACCAGGCAGGGCGATTTCCGGATCGAACTTTTCGAGGACGAGGCGCCGAATACGGTCGCGAATTTTATTCAACTGGTCGAAAATAAATTTTATCAGGGGACGCCGTTTGCTGAGCGCCGCGAGGATCTGGGTCTGTGTCTGGGCAGTAAAGGGATCACGCCGACCCATACGATCGCGTTGGAGAAAAATGATTTTAAACACGACGTCGGCGCGGTCGGGATGTTAAGAGAGCTTGATTCCAAGGTCGGTGAGGAAAGCGAGTCATCCCTGAACTCAGCGGCGTTTAAGTTTTATATCGCGTTAAAACCTCAGCCGCACCAGGACGGCAAATACGCCATTTTCGGTCGGGTCATCGATCAGGGCATGGAGGTCGTTAAGAAATTGAAGAAGGGTGACCCGATTACGGAAATTGTGGTTGAGCGAAAGCGGAATCATCCGTACGAGCCGAAAACCATACCGCTCAGCAACGAGTAAAAGCACCAAATCATAAATCCGAAGTTCGAAACAAATCCGAATTCCAAAATTCAAATAACAAAACGGTTTAGAATTTAGGTTATTAAAAAATCAATGTTTGTTTCGTATTTCGAAATTCGTATTTAGGGTTTACGGACAATACTTCGGGCCAGCTTCAACGCTTGCCGCTTAGTCGAAATTTCCTTCTCCAACTGCGCTGATTCCACCTTCTTCAGGATCCGGGAAAAGACCGGTCCGGGTTTCAACCCCAGTTTGATCAGATCGTGGCCGTTGATCAACGGCGGCGGTTTTAAATCTTCCTTTGATAGTTTTTTGTACAACCGGGCGCAAAATCTATGCGGCGCCAGATCCAGGTCGCTGGCCAACCGGTCAACGCGATGCAATTCGGCCAGGTCCTGATAATGGGGTGCCCGGAATAGACGTTTCAGGGTACTGACCCGCATTTTTTCCGCGTCTTTAAAGACCATGTGCCGGTCGATCAGCCACATGACTTTTTCCTTTTCCGCGTTGGAAAGTTTTAACCGCTGACAGATCTGCTCGGCCATTTCCGATCCAACCCGTTCGTGTTCGTGGAACCGGATCCTATCCGTGATCATGAAAGTCGGCGGTTTACCGACATCATGCAGGAGCGTGGCCAGGGCCAGTTCCCAGGAAGGATTTTTCAGATGGCCCAGCGTGATCAAAGTATGGATGTAAACATCGCCCTCCGGATGGAACTGGGGCGGTTGTTTAACGCCTTTCATTCGGGCGACTTCCGGCAGGATCCGCTTTAAGAGGCCGGTGTCATCCAGTAACTTGATCCCCCGGGCCCGGTGCGGGCTGAGCAGGATCTTTTTTAATTCTTCCCGGATTCGCTCGGCGCTGACCTGGGATATCTGCCGGACAGTTTTTTTTATTGCCCCCTTGGTTTTTGGCTCGATTGTGAAATTTAGTTCCGTGGCGAAGCGGACGGCCCTCAGCATTCGTAACTTGTCTTCCCGGAAACGTTGGAGCGGGTCGCCGATCGCCCGGACGATCTTTTTTTTCAGGTCTTGCCGGCCGTGGACCAGATCGATTACTTTTCTTTTGAACGGGTCGAAAGCCATACCGTTGATGGTGAAATCACGCCGCTGGACGTCATGAGCCAGGTCAGTGAAGGTGACCTTGGACGGATGTCGGCCGTCCCGGTAGGGTCCTTCGCTCCGGAAAGTGGTGATTTCGAATTCAAATCCGCCGATCAGAACCTTGATCACCCCGAAGGCTTTGCCGACGGCGATGGTTTTTTTGAATAATTTTATTACCTGGTTCGGCCGGGCATCGATGGCGATGTCATAATCGATCGGTTGTTTACCCCGCAATTGGTCGCGAACGCACCCGCCGGCGAAAAAGGCCTGGTAGCCGGATCGGGTCAGTCTTTTTATAACCGATAAGGCAACCGATTTTTTTGTTTTCGGCTGACGTCGACTCGAATTGGTCTTTCTCTTTTTGACCATAAACATCCTTCTGATTATTATTCAACTCATTTATTATACAAGAGGAAATTTTGATTTGCAAACTATTGTCAGCTAAAATGTGAATATAATTCGCCTGGTCTAAATTCGCTTGACATTGGTTTAGAGATAGTCTATATTTGAAGTAAAGGTGATTAATTTTATTGCAAGGGGGATAAAATGCGGAGATATTTGATTGACTGTTTATTAGGTATCATTGTAACTGGTTTGCTGTTTTCCGGTTTAGTTATGGCCGAAGATAATTTGCTTTCGGATAATGACGATTGGAAACAGGAATTAACGGTCCAGTTGGAGAAATTAAAAGAAAAACTGGAGGTAATGAAACGATTTGTCACCCGGGCGATGGAAAATTCTCCTCGGGAAGCCGGGCAGTTCATTGAGGCCTTCGAAGCATTGCAGAGACAAGCGGAAGCAGTGGCCGTTGAATTAGAAACAGTAGATTCCGATGGACAAGTTGATACTCCGGCCGGGAAAATGGTTGATTCCGGTGAATTCAGAGTGATTAGGGATTTGTATCAGTTTGCTCAATCTTTGGTTAAAATTGGTGAGCCGGTTGAATTCAAAACTAAAAGAGATGGGATTTCGATGGACCTTGATAAAAACTTGAAGAATTTGGAAGACCGGACGGTGATTGGTCGTTGGCCCCGCCAGTTTTTCACCGTTGTTTTCAATGATCTTTTTCGTCAGGCGTCTTTTAAGGCTGGCTTTTCCGAGGAAAAGATAATTTCCGAACCGGAAAAGATCAGCCGATTCTGGAGAGAAGTGGATTTTTTACACGAAGGCTATGTTACTTTATGGCGTAATCAGGAAAACCATTTTTGGCTTTGGGAATTGCTGGAAAACCGGATCACCCGTAATTTTAATGATATCAAAGGCGTGTCTTTTGGAAAACGCTTGGATGTACTCAAGGTCACGAAAAAGGATTATCGGGAGAAATTGGTTCAGTTAATGGATAGTTACCAGCTTTACCGGCAGGGAGTTAATCGTTATCCTTCCGGTCGCAAATTAATACTGGAAATACGTAAGATGAAAGCTCACAACATGAAACGGCCGAAGATCAAGGGGGTCGGAGAGTCGGTTAAGATCGGTCAGGTCAAGGAAGGATTTGATAAGATTCTGGTTCGTCGAGTGACGGTTAAATGGTCTTTATTATCCGAAATAAAAAATAAAAATCTTTATGAAGATGACTTGATTGACGTGCCGGGTTCAGAAGGCTTAAAACTTATTTTAGGTGATCGGCGTTATATTGAGTTGTCCGCCGGGGCGGTGGTGGCCGGTTGGGAGCTGGTGCCGGTGGTTTCCGATACTCTGGAGCAGGAGATTGCCCAGTTGATCGGCGAGCTTGGAGACAGTGATTGGCAGGTGAGGGAAGACGCGACCAGGTCTTTGACCGAAATTGGGCTATCGGCCGTGACGGCCCTGCAGGCGGCGCTGCATCATAATGATCCTGAAATTAAGATGCGGGCAACCATGATCTTAAAGAAAATTGAATCGAAATAAGATTTTGCCGGTTGGGCCGGTCAGTCGTTTTTATAACTTGTTGCATGGGGGATAGGTTTTTACTGGAAACTTATCCCTTTTTTTTATATAATGAAACCAGAATTTTTATTCATTTGCGTGTTTTTTGATACTTCATTGCTCTGTTGAAACCCTCGCCCCGGTGTCATTGCGAGGAGCGTAGCGACGCGGCAATCTCGAGAGAATGAGATCGCTTCGCCCCTGTTGAACCGGGGCTCGCAATGACATTTTGAGTAGGATTTCAACAGGCAATACTTCATATATGTAATTAATTTTATGATCCTGCGTATTTTAGACGTTAATTTTAACCGGACCCGGGAAGCTCTGCGGGTGATCGAAGATTACGTCCGTTTCGGACTGGAGAGCGTTGAACTGGCTTCGGAATTAAAATCCTTCCGGCACCGTTTGTCGCAACTAATTGTTGACCTGAAAATTGACCGCCGTTTGATCAATGCCCGGAACATCGCCCGGGATGTCGGCCAAAAGGATTATCTGTCCCGTAAAAAATCATTGGCCGGGATTATTTCGGCTAATTTTAAACGATTGCAGGAAGCCCTTCGGGTTTTAGTTGAATATTCTAAATCAATCAATCCGCGAATATCACGCCAGCTCGAAAAATTACGTTTCTGGAGTTACGAACTGGAACAGCAGTTTTCTTTTGGGCTTCAGCCCCAAAAATCGCTGAAAAAAATACGATTATGCGTTTTGGTGCCGGGTTTCGCGAAAACGATTTCGATTGTCCGAGACGTCATCCGGGGCGGGGCGGACGCGATTCAATTAAGGGCAAAAAAACTATCAGATGAGCGGCTCATAAAGTTGATCAGGAAAATAAGGACGATTACTTTAAAACATAAGGTGTTGTTTATCGTTAACGACCGGGTCGATCTGGCTCTCCTGGGCCGGGCTGACGGGGTTCATTTGGGAGCGACTGATATTTCCGTCAGGGATGCCCGGCAGATACTGGGTCCTGATAAAATTATCGGCGCGACTACTCATAACATTAAAGAAGCGCTGGTCGCCCAGAAAAACGGAGCTGATTATATATCAGTCGGACCGATGTTTCCGACACCGCTTAAGCAACATTTACCGCCTGATGGAATGAAATACTTGTCCGGCATTGCCCGCCGGATAAAGATTCCTTACGTCGCGATCGGCGGGATCAACCAATTAAATCTACCCCGGTTACGTCGGGCCCATCGAAAATTATTTAACGTTTCCTTGAAAGTGGCCGTTTCTTCCGGAATTATCGACCAATCAAATGTCAAATCGGTAACCAGAAAACTAAAAAAAATATTAAGGTAGTTGACCCCGTTAGAGATATTTGATATATTAATTGATAAGAATTGGAATTATAAAATAATCTGGCAAGGAGTTGTTGTCTTTTCTGAGAGCACGGTCGCCTCCCGCCTCTGGAGGGTTTAACTGCCTTTGGCGGTCAGGCGGGTCTCTAACGGGGTTGACAATTTTTAGTTATCTGATAAAATAAGAATATGAAAAATTTCATTATTATTTTTCTCTTGGCTTTGCTGGTGATCGTGGCCGGTGCCGCCTGGGGTATGTATGAGTACCATATCAGGGAGAATGTGCCGCTGGATGATATCATTGATGGTATCAAGAATTCCTGGGAATTCGATGAATCGCCGGAGCCGGATGCGTTTTCGGGGTTTGAGCCGCCGTTTGAGCCGATAGTAAAAACGCCGGTCAGTGATTTGAATCCAACCGGCCCGATTGATGATGGGGTCGTACCGCCTGGTCCGAAAAAGTACGACATTGAATTAACCGCCGCCTGGAAGATCATGAAAAGAGCGGAACGTCATTATAAGAAGTTGGACTGGCCCAAAGCGCTTAAGACTATAGAACCGTTGGCCACCGCCAGGGTTCATCCCAGGGTAACGACCAAACGTAAGAACTTGGAAAATAAATGTCATATTTTTTGGAAATTGCTGGCCGATATCCCGCCGGAAGAAATGAACCAGTTAAATGGATTGGTTAACGTTTATTTTAATAACGGTCGGATGATGGAGGAAGCGGAGTTGTTGGAAGAGAGCCCGCGCGGGTTGCGGGTACGAACGAAGGGTTTTGAAACAGAGATTCCGGTCGACCAAATTGCTTCTTTTGAAAAGATCACGCCGGAAAAACGCAAACAGCAATTGAAAAAGCAGTTCCAGGAACGGCTGAAAGAGCTGGGTGCTTCACCAACCGCCTATCAATATTACGAAATAGGTGTTTTTTCTTATAAAAACCAGTTGAAGGAAGAAGTGGTGCCCATGTTGGAAAAAGCGTTGGCCAAGGATAAAAATATTGTCGGGACTGTCCGGCGTGAGGAAGCGAAATTACTTTACGAGAGTTGTCTTTTCTACGCCGAGAATGATATGTCCGGAAAATTTATGACGACCAAGAGGAAGCTCGGGAAAAAATTTCCGCAAAGTAAATACGTCACCCTGGTCCGGGAAATATCTGTAAAAAAACCGGTCTCGCCGGTCAAGCCGTCGGATCCGGTGGTCGTTAACCCGCCGAAAGATCCTGGTTCGACGCAGATTGATCGACCGAAGCCGCCGTTACCGCCTCAGCCGGCCATAACCGATGATGAAGTTCAGGAAATAATCGATCAGGCTAACGTGATCTACGAAAAGGGGCATAAACATTACGCCAAAACAAAGGAACGAGGTCCTGATTTTGACAGTGAAAATGAGAAGGCGTACGCGGCTTTTAAGCAGGCGATCAGGTTGTATGAGCAGGCGCGTAATAAGCGAACGCATGACGTCTGGTTAAAACAACGTTACAATGACGCCATTCAATCAGCTATTATGGCCCGCAAACAACGACGTTTAAACCGTTGATTCAATCGTCTTCAAAGCGTCTCGCTTATTTTTTACGATCGTGAAAAGTTGGGTTAGCCCCAGTAGCGTAAGCACCTCTTTTACTTTCGGTTGCGGGTTGATCAGGATCATCCGGCCATTGTTTTCCTCGGTGACCCGGAAGAGATTAATGAATACGCCGACCCCGGCACTGCTGATGTAGTCAACTCCGGTCAGGTCAATAATAAATTTAAATATCTGTTGGCGGGTAAACTGTTTAAAAGTTTTCTCGAGATCACTGTAAGAGTAAGCGTCGATAAAACCGTCGAGAGTTAAGATCGTCACGTCCGCTTGAGATTTCCGGGACTTGATTTGCAATTCTGCCATGACAATCCCCCTTAGCGCCTGTTTATTTTTTGTTTTCCAGCGGTTCCCAGAAAACTACCGTTTGGGAAAATAGCGTCTTGATGCCTGTAATCAATTTTTCGGAAAACGCCGACCAGCACATTTAGTCCGTTGAGATCAATAACCCGCGTGTTAATGTGGACCGGGACCCGATCCCCGCCTTTTTTTATGATTTCTATGCTTTGGGCCTCAGGAGTTCCCATGTGGCCGTGGCGAACAGCTTCTTTGAATTGTTTTTTATATTTTTTTATCTTATCCGGCGGATGAAGTTTCATGGTGGGTGTCCCGATAAGCTCTTTTTTTGAACGTCCGGTTAATCTGGAGGCTTCTTTATTACAATCCAGTATGACGCCGGTCTTGATATCGGCGACAAAGATAGCATCACTTACATTTTCGAATAATTTACGGTAACGTTGTTCCGATCGTTGTTGAACTTTCGTTCCGTTTGATGGACCATCGTTAAAAAACTTAAATTCTCGAAAGATACCGGCGATGATTTTTCGGCCGTCGATTTCCATGACCCGGGCGCTGATGTAAACCGGGATGACGGTGCCGTCTTTTCGGATAACTTCTTGAATTTGTAAGTCCCGGCCCTGGCCGTTTCGCACGTGAGTTTTAAAATGTTTTCGATAGTATGTTTTTTTTGTTCGCGGATGCAAGTGGGATTGGTGTAAGCCTCTGATCTCGTTCCGGGTCCGGCCGACTAATTCCTCAGCTTTTTTATTACAATCAAGCAAAATACCTGTTTTAGTGTCAGCAATAAAAATAGCATCATTAGCGTTTTCAAATAATTGTCGGTAGCGATATTCTGATTTAGCCAGAGCTTTATGGGATTCGTCCAGCTGGTTGGACAATAACCGGATCTGCCCGCGCAGGTCATTTTTGCTAAGTAGATTAAAAACTTTTTGGGCCTGGGTGCCGCTGGCCACCTGAAAGACCAGGTGTTTATTGATATCCAGCATGGTGGCCAGTTCTTCCAGTTTTTCCAGGCGGGGGACCGGGTATTTCCCGGTTTTAAATTCGTGGAAATTTTTTTCGTTGATGTGCCAACGCTGGGCGATCTGTCGATCCGACATATCCGGACCCAGAATTAATCGAATAAAACCGTAAAGGTTAATTGATTTCTGGTAGGTGCCGGCGCCGTTGTCGTTATTCCTTGCTTTTCGGGCCATCCGATTTTTTCCAGTTTCCGTTGTTGGTAAATTACCAATACATTTTAACAGAGGAATGTTAACTGTCAAGAAAAAAAATAAAATTCCGGTGATTTTTGTGACTGGGTCCGGAATTCCTCACGTGAAGATTAGGGCCGGTTGACTGAAGTAGCCCGGTTAGCGGTTTTCGGTTTTTTCCAGGACGATCCATTCCTTGGCCAGGGCGGCCTTGGTTTCCAGACATTTTTTGTATTGCGGATAGTCCTTGATCGCCAGGGTGATTACTTGACGGGTGTAATTATCCGTAAAAATGATTGTCTGATCTTTTTCTTTAAACCGGGCCTGGTAGTGGATGGCGGTTGAGTGCTGGAAACTATAATTTTCCGGTCGATAATACACCCGGTAGCCGGCCGGTATTTTAACGGTTATTTCATTAGACTCAGTCGTGCAGCTATCCCAGTCCAGGGGATAGTTTCTGACTGTTCGTCCGACATCAAAGGCGGTGTAATCAATTTCCGGAAGTTTTAAGGCCAGGAGACTTTCACCGGCTTTCAGGGCGTAGTCTTTGATCTCGTAGTTGATCGTAAAATTTACGGGTTGGTTAAGATCTTTCAGGTTTGAAATCCGATAGTCAATCAAACGGGCATTTGGGTGAATGCCGTTGACAATACTTTGAATCTGTTTATTTAGTTCGTCCGGTTTGAGGTCTTTCAGACCTCGGACGCCGATGGCATGTCCACCATTAAACGTAGAGTTTTTAGTGACTTTGATCGTACCGTCGGCTCGCAAGTCAATTTCATATTTATTTGAAACGGATTCTTTAGTTGTCGGGGTCAGCGGAGTGGTGATGAGTTTAATGCTGTTTCTTTCGATCTCAAGACCCCGGACATTCTGGAGACTGCTGACTAAAATGTTGAAGGGAACGGTATCAAGGGATGGGTTGAGATGATATTCCTGTCCATTGATTTTGACCAGCGGTGTAGTGAATTGACCCAGGGAAGTTACGCCTTCCACGTATTGACCCGCCGATTGTGAGCGGACCCACAAAAAAGACGGCTGAAAACCGGCGATTCTCAACAGGCCATAAAAAAGATAAGTTTTGTCCAGACTGTTCCCTTTTTTACTTCTAAAAATCAGATCTAATTTTTTAGGGAGATATCCGTATTCGGTTGGAGAAACGGGGATATACTTTATTTCCTTGGTGACATAATTATACAGAGCGCGGGCCCTGGCTGTTGCTCCGGTTTTATCCTTTGTTAATTCCATTACTTTGCGGCGCAGGGTTGAATCGACTTTAAAATTATTTTCCAGGACCCGTAAGTATGCCTGTCCGATCTGATCCGGGGTGTTTTTTAAACTGGCGACTAATTTCGGGACAATATCGGTTCCCGGCGGCATGTTGGGTTCCGGGCGTTCCATCAGAGGAGCTTCGGTGACGGTCCAGGTATATGTCCTGGTGTTTTTCTGTTCTTTGACTTCGGCGGTAACTCGTTCGTTAGATCGGACGACTCTGCTTGATAACTCGAATTCTTTCGGGACCGTTACCCGGACCACTTTTTTTAACAGCGGTTCCTGGTATTGTAAATATTCCTGAATTACCCAGGGTGTTAACACATCTATTTTTTTAATGGTTCTGGTTAACTGGTAATCAATGATAGCGCCGACTTTGACTTCCGGCAGAGCGAATTTCAAACGGTGCAAATTTTCATACTCCGGGGTATTGAGATAAGGTGATCCGTCCTCGATCGCATTATCTGAAATATGGTAAAGGTTGCCTTCCGGGTCGACCGTCCGGGCGAAATCCAGGGTTAAGGTTTCTCGGTTGGCCAGATAGGTTAGGCTGTTGTTACCGGCCGCATCCAGCCCTCGTTCCCGGAGCATTTTACGGGTGATCCGGCGGGTTTGGGTGGCGGAACGATCAGGATTGATGACGATATTGACTTCTTCGTGAAGAGTCAGGTAACCGGCCTGGGGGTGTTCTTTTTGGCCCGGGGTTGAGTTAACCAGGGAACTTAATAATTTATCATGCAGGGCGTCTAATTTCGACGCGTCATCACCCGGTCGTTTTTTAGCTACTTCGATCCGCAGTACCGACGCGCGTGTTAATTCTTTCAGCTCGCCCGATTCATCGATTTTAAAAGAAACTGTTTCTGTGTTGATATTTTCCAATTTGCCTTTATATTCTTTTCCGTCCCTCAGGTAGACCATATCTGCCCGGGCGACCAGGGTAAGCAAAAGGCAGAGAATCAGGGTTGAACTCAATAGGCATATTAATTTCTTCATGATCTTTTCATCTCCTGGTAATTATTTTATTCAGGTGATCCGTGTTTTTCTTCCATTTCTGGTTCTTCCGTTTCTTTTTCTTCTTGTGTTTCTTTGGTTTGTTTCACAAAAAATATTTTTTCCTTCGGATAGCTACTTACTTTTTGCAGGAATTTTTTGTAGTTTTGATAGTCCTTGACCGGTACGATCCTGGCGAACCTCTTAAAATCGTCTTTAAAAATAATGAGCCCTTCCTTTTCGTTGTATTCATAGGATGCTTCATAAATGCTATAGGGTGTTTCTTTTTCACCCCGGTTTTCGGGCGAGCATTCTAATTCAACGGCGGGTGGTAAATATTTTACCGCGTAGCCTTCAGGTATTTTCATGGTAACGTAATGTTTTGTTTCTCGGCTGGTGCGATAAACGAGGTCGTATTTACGTTTATCCAAGGCCGCTTCGCCGAAATCATATTGCAGGCCGGGTACGCCGAAGATCATCAGATCGCCGGCAAAGATCGGATAGTCGGGCAGGGTATAATCATATACTATTTTCAATGGTTTCGAAATGTCAGATTGGTTTACGACTTGGAACGCGTTTAGCTTTCCGCCCGGACTCAGCCGATTCACCGTGCCCTGGAAAATGCCGGGGCGCTGTGCTTCCGGTACGGTTTCCCAGAAACCGCGTACTCTCGCTTCATAAGCGCCGGTATAATCGCCTTGGGTTTTTCCTTCGACTTCGCCGTTAGGTTTAATCGTTAGCTGAGTGATATATGAATTTAGGTTATGACCGGGTGGTGGAACGTTAATAAAATTGATCTGACCGGTGATCTCATTTATCGCCTTAATCCCATGGTCCATGTCACTGAAGTAAGGATAACGATAATTTCGGGTGACCGGGTCCAGGTAGAATATTTTCCCGTTCAGATGAACCTCGGTGATCGCATGATTAGCGTCCCGGATCGGGATATCGGTGATAGCTGTACCTGCCTCGTTAGTTTTCAGGGTAACCGGATAGGCTTCGACTCCGATTTCTTTGAGCATAGTGGAAAAGAGGATTGCTTTATCCACGCAATCTCCGTATTTGTTTTCCAGTGTTTGGTAAGCCGGGTGCCCGCCCCAGGAAGAACTCATACTGCCTTTAATCGAGATGTATCTGATGTCACGCTGGGCGTAATAGTAAAGAGCGGCGATTTTTTCATCAATGGTCTTGGCGTCTTTAATTAATTCTTTAGTAAGCT
>DAOWBV010000214.1 GCA_030633885.1 Planctomycetota bacterium | reverse complement strand
CGGGATCAGACCCGGTCACGACACAGCCGGCTATTTAAATAAAGTTATGAACCGGATCACGCTGGCCGGCGCGGCCTTCCTGACGGTGATCGCTCTGTTACCGATCTGGACGGCGGCGGCGTTGGGCGTCAGCGGTTTTGTGGCTGGTTTTCTCGGTGGCACGGGAATCCTGATCGTCGTCGGGGTCGGACTGGACATGATGCAGAAAGTCGAATCCCATCTGCTGGTCCGGGAATATGACGGTTTCATGAAAAAAGGACGGGTTAAAGGCGGGAGACGGTAAAATGATCATTGTTTTTTTAGGGCCGCCGGGTTCCGGAAAAGGCACGCAGGCCAGACAGTTAAGCGAGAAATTGAAACTTCCCCACATTGGCACCGGTAATATTTTGCGCCGGGAAGTTCAGGCCGCCAGCACGCTGGGATTAAAAGTCAAAGATGTAATGAACAGCGGCAATCTGGTCCCGGATGCTGATATCCTGGAGTTAATGACCAACCGGATCAATGAATCTGATTGCAAATCAGGATTCATTCTGGATGGATTTCCTCGAACGACCAAACAGGCAAAATCACTGGATGAAATACTGGAAAAATCGAACCGTCAGATCAAACGCGTCTTTAACATCAAAGTCTCGGACGCGATCCTGATCGAACGTTTATCAGGCCGACGGACCTGCAAACAATGCGGAACGAATTATCATATAATCAACGCGCCGGCGAAGAAAAACAAGGATCAATGCGACAAATGCGGGAGCGAACTTTATCAACGCGCGGACGATAAAGTCGCAACAATAAAGCAAAGATTAAAAGTCTACGAGGAGCAAACCGCTTCGCTGATTTACTTCTACAAGCAACAGGATAAGTTAATTGATATCCGCGGCGAATCGAGTATTGACCGCGTGTTTAAAGAGATTGAGGGAAACGTTTCCCGGCAATGATACAGTATAAATCGCCGCGCGAAATAAAATTAATGCGGGAAGCAGGGAAGCTCGTCGCCGGCTCTCTGGAGTTAGTCAAAAAAATGGTCCGCCCGGGGATCAAAACGATGGACCTGGATCGAACGGTGGAAAAATACGTTTTAGCCCGACGCGGCGAACTGGCTTTTAAAGGATACCGCGGTTACCCCGGAAACATTTGCGTTTCGATCAACGAGGAAGTCGTCCACGGGATCCCGGATGAAAACCGCGTCCTGAAAGAAGGCGACATCGTCAGTATTGACGTGGGCGTTAAATATAAGAATTATTACGGCGATGCCGCGCTGACCCTGCCGGTGGGCAGGATCTCAGCGGCCGCACAAAAATTACTGACAGTGACCGAAACGGTGCTGACCAAAGCAATCGATCACCTGGCCCCGGAAGTGAAACTCTCGGACGTCTCCGCGGTCATTCAGAATTTTGTTGAAAAGAACGGTTTTTCAGTAGTCCGAAGTTTCGTCGGTCACGGGATCGGCTCGACGATGCATGAAGAACCGCAAGTCCCGAATTACGTGATGCCGCCCGGTGAAGGAGCGGAAGTAATCTTAAAGCCGGGCCTGGTCCTGGCTCTGGAACCAATGGTCAATACCGGAACCAGTGATGTGGAAGTCCTCGGGAACAGCTGGACCGTCGTGACGAAGGACCGGAAACTTTCCGCGCACTTCGAGCACACGGCCGCCGTAACCGGAAATGGAAGCGAAATTTTAACCAGGCCCGCCTGAGGCGGGCAAGTAAAATATTTATGGCTAAAGAAGAACCGATCCGAACCGAAGGTGTTATCCTTGAATCACTGCCCAATGCCATGTTTCGGGTGGAGATCAAAGGAGGCCACATAATCCTGGCTCACGTGGCCGGTAAATTGAGAATGCATTTTATTAAAATTTTACCGGGTGATAAAGTGACGATAGAAATGTCACCTTACGACCTGACCAAAGGCCGAATAGTCTATCGGGGTTAGAAGGGGGAAACATGAAAGTCAGAGCGTCAGTTAAAAGGATCTGTGAAAATTGCCAGATTATCAGGCGAAAAGGCGTTGTCCGGGTAATTTGTAGTAACCCCCGTCACAAACAAAAACAGGGAAAGTAATATTAATAAGGAGCTTTAATTTATGGCTCGTGTTGCCGGAATCGATATTCCCCCTAATAAAAGGGTCGTCATCGGACTGACCTATGTCTTTGGTGTCGGAACAGTATCGGCGAAAAAGATCCTTCAGGAAGCCGAGATAGACCAAAGCATCCGCGTCAAGAACTTGACCGAAGATCAAGTCAGCCGATTAAGCACCATTATCGATAAGCATTACACCGTGGAAGGTACTTTACGACGTCAGATAACCCGCAATATTCAACGTCTCCGCGATATCAGTTCTTATCGCGGGTTACGTCACCGAAAAGGTTTACCGGTACGCGGCCAACGGACCAAAACCAACGCCCGGACCAGAAAAGGTCCGCGCAAAACCGTGGCCGGAAAAAAAATCACTAAAGAAAAGAAATAATAATTAATTAAGGGGGTCTCATGGGTTCCAAAAAACCTGCGAATATGGATGGCGCCGCGGAAGAGAAGAAGGAAAAGAAAGAAAAACAGGAAAAAGAAACCGGCGGCAAACCGCAAGCTAAACCGGCTAAAAAGAAAAGCAAACGGATGGTGTCCAAAGCGATCGCGCACATTAAATCAACTTTTAAT
>DAOWBV010000161.1 GCA_030633885.1 Planctomycetota bacterium | reverse complement strand
TTCCATTTGCGGCAGATCTTCCACGCCGCGCAGTGCAAGCTCTTTTGCTAAAATAGTGTTTGCATTTTTCAGCTCGTCTATTACCCCTTTAAATTCCGGTGCATTCTCCACACCAACCTTATCAATTAACGAGGCAGCAATTTTCTCCAGACTCTCTATCGATTTTGCAACTGCGCTTGCATCCCCCTGAAGATCATCCAGTTTGCTCTCCTTGAGGGCCCCTTCAATAATTGCCTCTGTAGGAGGAGAATCATTCTCTTCAGCAGTAATTGAGATCTTTCCCATGGACATATCAATATCTCCAAGGCTAAACATGCCGACACCTTGCGCTTTGATAAGGGGCACATTTCGCAGGGGATTTATAAGCATCACCTGGTCATTCAATGATTTTTCCAACCTTTTGATCGTCGTCGGCGTGTTAACTGTTCTGGTCTATTTCTTTTTCTCGATCGAACATAAAGGCGTGATCGGCAAAGCCACCCGGGTCGGCATCGTCTTCCTGATGATCTCTTTCGGCGCTTCTTACGGCTATACGGTCATGGCGCGTGTCTCGCTTTTATATGGCCGCCTTCTTGAACTCAAAGTATACAGCGGTTCACAATTCTGGTATGCTTCCTACGTTATTTTAGGTGTTATTGTCGCTACGGTCACCATCATTGAATTATTACGAAGACAAAAACTAAAATCATCTGACTAATGGATTTGTACCCCTGGTTTGATTCATCGCAAATAGATGTCTTGATCTTCGTCATCATCTTATCCGGGCTCATCCTCTACTTTATCCGTCGGGCTAAAAAAAATCCTGATTCTGTTTACATCAGACGAATCAGCGGTTTAGACCGGATCGAAGAAGCGATCGGCCGGGCCACCGAATTAGGCAAACCGCTTCTTTACCTTAACGGCCTGAAAGAAATGTCCGCCGTTTCCACCATCGCGGCCACCAATATTCTGGGCCAGGTCACCAAAAAGATCGCTCTTTATTCGTCCGAGATAAAAGTTCCCTGCTACGATCCGGTCGTCATGTCGGTCGCCCAGGAAACGGTCCACCAGGCCTACCTCGAAGCCGGCCGGCCGGACGCTTTCCGGAAACATAATATATTTTTTATCAGCAATGATCAGTTCGCCTACGCCGCGGCGGTTGACGGTATTATTTTGCGGGAACAACCGGCCGCCATTTTATATATGGGCTATTACTACGCCGAATCACTCCTGATGGCCGAAACCGGGGTGATGACCAACGCCATCCAGATCGCCGGAACAGACGCGATCACCCAACTGCCTTTTTTTATCGTCACCTGCGACGCGACCTTAATGGGAGAAGAACTCTACGCGGCCAGCGCTTATCTTTCGAAAGAACCATCACAACTGGGCTCACTCAAAGGACAGGATGCCGGTAAATTAATTATCCTGGTGATCATTCTGATCGGCTCCATCCTGAGTACGCTGGGTATTATGTGGCTGACTGACATATTTTCAAAAGCATGAAGTTTTAATATGGATTCTGTTGAAACCATTGCCTCAATGTCATTGCGAGGAGCAAAGCGACGAAGCAATCTCGATGGAAAAGGATTGCTTCGCTAACGCTCGCAATGACATTTTGACCAGAATTTCAACAGACTATAAATTCATGATTCAGTTAAAATCCTGTAGCTGCGAGGCTTGCCCTCGCCAATTATAAAAGGCGACCATAAAGGTCGCAGCTACAACAAACAAATTATGGTTTTTCTAAAAAAACAGATCCCGCTTCTGATCGCCCTGGTCACCGGAATTATTTTTATCATCCAATTTTTCGTCCCCCATCCCGCGTCCCAGAACTTACAGGCCTGGGTCACTAAATGGATATCGATCGTTACCGGCACCGCTCTTCTGCTGGGATTAACCAGCCTGATCTACTTGCATTATCAAAAAGTAAAAAATAAAACTACCGGCTGGGGATTCAGTCTGGTCGTTTTCCTGGGCGTCTTCATCAGTCTGATGGCCGGATTTTTACCGACAATCATTAACTGGCTCACGCCTTCACCTGTGCTAACGGCCGGAATGACCAAAGGCAGTCCGTTGATCTGGATATTTAATAACTCGATCGCGCCTTTACAGGCCAGCATGTTTTCCCTGATCGCCTTTTTTATGGCTTCAGCGTCTTTCCGCGCTTTCCGGATAAAAAATATCCAGGCCACAGTCCTGTTAGTCAGCGCCATGATCATTATGCTGGGCCAAATACCGTTGGGCGGGTTGATCAGTTCGGCCATCCCGGATACCATGACCTGGATCCTGACCGTACCGAACATCGCTGTCCGCCGGGCGATATTATTCGGGGTCACCCTGGGCGCGATCGCCACGTCTTTAAAAATAATTTTCGGGATCGAACAATCTTATTTGGGAAGTAAATAAAAAGGGGCAAGTGACTATTTTCTGTTGTAGCTGCGACCTTTATGGTCGCCAAAAATAAAATATAATGCATAAAATAACCTGGGCAGGGACAAGCCCTGCAGCTACACGCTTAACTTAATGGCATTGGATCAAAACCCGTAAACAAAAAAAAGCAATGAGTAATTCTAAACAATCCATACATAAACGCTACCGGGCCCGCTGGATAATTTTTGCTTTGCTGGCGATCACTATTTTAGCGTCTCTCTTCATCAAGGCTGATTTTCCATTCCCGGCCGCGCAGGTTGTTCAAAATGTTTATGACAAAATAGAATCATTGCCGGCCGGGTCGGCGGTGGTGATCGCTTTTGATTTCAGTCCGGGAGCAGCGGGTGAATTAGAACCGATGGCTCTGGCCATGGTCCGTCATTGTTTCAAAAAAGATCTCCGGGTAATCGGTCTGACTATCTGGGACGCCCCGGCGGTACCGATCATGGAAGATGTCATAAAACAAGCCGCGACTGAATACCAAAAAAAAGACGGCCTTGATTATACGTTATTACCTTTTAAACCCGGCTTGATCTACCTGACCATGTGTCAGGATTTTTACCTGGCCTATCCTAAAGATTACCGGGATCAGCCGACCCGGGAGTTACCCGTGTTCCACGGAATTAAAAATCTGAGCGATGTTGATTATGTTTTTGATATCGCTTCACTGAGCACGATCGAAACCTGGATCGCTTACGGGAAGGAAAAAGCCGACATCGAATTAGGCGCGGCCTGCACGGCGGTCATGGCCACGGATTATTATCCTTTCCTGCAATCCAAACAGCTTAACGGGCTGGTCGGCGGCCTGGGCGCCATCGCCCAGTATGAAACGCTCCTCCAAAAAAAAGAACGGGCCTATCAGGCAATGATCCCGCAAAGCGCGGTCCATCTGTTGATCATCCTGTTAATCGTTATCGGAAACTTGATCTATTTAAAACAGCGAAAGAAAAACTGAAATGGAAATGCTCGGTATCTGGCTGGCCGTCGGTTGCACGATCGCCATCTATAGTTTTCTTTATAAAGATAACGTGGTCTTTAAACTGGCCGAACATCTTTACGTCGGCCTGAGCGCCGGCTACGGATTCTGTTACGCCTTTTTTAAGATCGTCTGGCCCGACCTCCTCTTACCATTGGGACGGGTGACCGTTTCATCGCTGGGAGGAACTTTATCGGAACCGCTCAGTAGTCATGAAAACTGGTGGTTATTGATCCCCCTGATCTTCAGTATTTTAATCTTGACCCGCTTCTTTCGCCGGATCGACTGGCTGTCCAAATGGTCGTTCGCTTTTATCATCGGCACGACAGCCGGGATCACCATTCCTTTTGTCACTTCCGCTTACCTGATCAAACAGATCGTCCCTTCACTCAGGCCATTAATTATCGTGGAGAACACTCTGGCCCAGAGTATTATCAGTTCCGGCAACGCTATCCTGATCTTGATCGGGATCGGCGCGGTTCTCTGTTATTTCTTCTTTTCGCTGGAACAGAAAAAAACAATGAAAGTAATTTCCCGGATCGGCATTTATTATATGATGATCGCCTTCGGCGCGGCTTTTGGTTACACGATCATGGGCCGGGCTTCGTTGACCATTGCCCGCTTCCAACACCTGGTCGAATGGGGTTCGGCCAAATACGCTTACGCTTCGATCGTTTTGTTTTTCGGGGTAACCGGACTGGTGGTTTTTACTGAGTTGCTGAGTCGCCGTGGAGATGACAACAAACCGAGTGAGATTCCGAAAACTTAGTTAAACCGGGGTAGTCTCTCCGGCATTCAGCCTTGACTGACGGGCAACGGGGATGGAAATGACAACCGGACGGCGGGTTGATCGGTGACGGTACGTCACCTTCCAAAAATATTTTCTTCAAACCACTCTTATCATCAATTCTGGGGATGGCCGAAAAAAGAGCCTTGGTATAAGGATGCTTTGGATCATCAAAAATTTCGTTGACCGTCCCCCGTTCGACGATCCGGCCCAGATACATAACGGCCACATCATCAGCCAGATATTCCACCAAAGCCAGGTCATGAGTAATAAAAAGATAAGTCAAGCCGATCTCCTGCTGTAATT
>DAOWBV010000057.1 GCA_030633885.1 Planctomycetota bacterium | reverse complement strand
TGGCCGAGGTCTGGGCTGGATATTTCATAACGGCCGCTATTTTAAAGGTAGATCTGACCGCGCCGGAAGCGGTCGCGGGCCTGTCTGCCGTGCCGGACACGGCACAGGCAGGCATGGCTGGCTGGGCCGGTTTGGTCATTTGCGGCCTGATCTCTGTCTGCCTCTACGCGGCCGGGATGATCTTCAATGATTTTGTTGATGTTGAAAGAGACCGACAGTTTCATCCGGATCGTCCCTTAGCGACCGGCGAGGTTTCACCGGTTCAGGCCTTCTGGGGCGGGACTTTACTTTGCGTTGCCGGGATATTACTCAGTGAAATATTTTTCGGTCTGGCCACGCTGACCATAACTTTTTCCATTATCATTTTAATGGTCGGCTATAATTTTTACACCAAATCAAGCCGCCTGTTGGGCTCCTTGAATATGGGATTACTCCGGGGATTCAATTTTCTTCTCGGGATGACGCCTTTATTGGGTTTGGGGTATTCGGCGGGTGCCTTCGGGATGAAAGTCTTATTGTTGCCGTTAGTACCGTTAGGTTATATATTTTTTGTTACTCTTTTAAGTACCTGGGAAGAAGAAGAATTACACTATTGGTTTCTGGTGGCCTTAATATTTTTAATTATTGGCAGTGTTACCTGGCCGCTGGTAATTATGGATAACGTTTTTCGGGCGATCTGGTTGATCTTTCTGGTGGTGGTTTACTGGTTGGCTCGGCTGGTCCCGGCGAAAACCCGTTCCGGGAAACGTCCCGCACGGACAGCCGCTTCGGAATTACCGGTGACAGTCAAACATCTTGTCCGGGCCGGTATTTTTTTGCTTATTCCTTTGGAGGCCGGACTGGTGATGGGATGTGCTTCTCTGGGTTCAGGTTTGGTGATTCTCGGATTGTTACTGCCGACACTTCTTTTTAACAAGCTGATGAACGTTTAGTTTTATTTAAGCGGGATCAATAATTGCCAACCCGGTTGTAAGCTGGTTTCGGGCGTGGCCAGCTTGTCACGGTTTGCTTCAAAAATCAATTTATACTTGGCCGGGTCGCCGTAAATAAGCGATTTGGCCGCGATCTTTCTTAACGTATCACCTTGCTGCACGATATAATAGATTCCGCCGACCGAAGTATCAGCCGCGCCTGAGGGAACCAGTTCTTCCGGTTCGCTATCACCTGCCTTAGATTCCGGCTTGTCTACCGATTCATCCGGCAACGGGCTGATTGGCATCGGTACGGAACCTTCAGCCGGGATAACCAATACCTGTCCCGGTTTGATCAATTTTGGACTTTTTAATTTAGCGCGGTTGGCTTCATAGATCAACAGGTATTTACTGCCATTGCCATAATGCTTTTTCGCGATGACCCAAAGAGTTTCGCCCCGGCGGACCTTGTGAGTTTTTCCGCCTGATACCCGAGGGCTTATTCCTGTGAATTCCGTAGAATCAGACAATCCCGGTGGCGGTGGCTCATCGGGTAAAGTAGTAATGTCAATTGGTGGTGGTTCGCTGATGTCATCAGTTACCGGCGGAGGCGGTTCGAGATCACCGATTGGGGTAAAGCCTCCATCGTCCGGGGCCGTCATGATATCCGGACCATCCAGAACCATCCGGGGAGGCGGTGGACCTTCGTCTCCTTCTCCGAAGTATGAAAAAAACAAGAAAGCGGCGGCTGCGACGACTAAAATAACTATCCCGATCAACAAAATACTGCTTGGTTTCATGACCTGTTTCTCCCCCGCCCCGATAGCCATCGGGACTGAAATTTATGTTTGACGGTAACTATCGTTATCGTCAAAATTACCTCAAAAAATAACCCTAATTTTTACCGGATTTACTCCAATTCAGGATCGGGCCGGCAATAAAAATAGTCGAATAAGTACCGGTAATGCTACCAATGATCAGCGGGAAAGCAAAGTTAGCGATACCGGTCCCGCTGCGCATGGTAATAAAGAAAAGGATCGTTACGGCCAGAAAACTGGTGGCGGAAGTAATAATACTTCGTCCTAATGTCTGGTTGATACTCCGGTTAATGATATTAGGCAGCTTTTCCCTTTTCATCTCTTTGAGGTTTTCCCTGATGCGGTCAAAGACGACGATAGTATCGTTGACCGAATAACCGATGATGGTCAGGAAGGCCGCGATAGAGATCAAACTCAGGTCAATGGTAATGCCCCAGGAATCAGGCGCCAGCCAGTTAAAGGCGATGACTACCCCTAAACAGATGATCACGTCATGAATTAAAGCGATGACCGCGGCGATTCCGAATTTGAATTCAAACCGTAAGGCCAGGTAAATGATCATGCCGATCCAGGAAAAAAGTAAGGCCAGGACCGCGCCCTGCTTTAATTTACCGGCCACGGTTTTCCCGATCCGTTTGGAAAACGGGAAAGCGCCCTGGGAAAGGGATAAGTTTTCTTTCAACGTGTCTCTTATTTTTGTCTGGTCGGTGCCGGTGAAGTAAATAAGATATTGGTCCGAAGCGTTTTTTGACTGGACGCCCGGCGGGTAAACTACCCAGGCCTGCGACAAGCCGTTTTCCTGTAGTTTGGACTGCAGAGTCGAAGAAAGCGCCGGTTCGGTCAGGTTAACAATGGCCTGGAAACGATAACCGCGGTTAATGATCTTCGGATCCTCGACTGACCGGGCGTTGACGATCGCTTCCTGCGGTAATTCACTGCCGAATAGTTTCAGTAGTTCTTTTTTCAGTTGAGCTCTTTGCTCTTCCGTCTGGACAAAACGCGTCCGGATCTGGAATTCCGCTGAGTGCTTCTTTCCTTTTTCCATGATCGCGGTCATGGCCGCCTGGCCCGTTCCACTGATCTTAGGATAAACAGGCAGTATTTCGATATCAGTATATCTGGGTTGACCACGGAATTTTTCGTTCGGATGGTCAGCCGGGTATGAGATCTTTTGAACTTTCTTCCGAATGTCGGCGATATCTTTTTCTGTTTTAAATTTGATTTGTAAAAGACTACCGCCGGTAAAATCGATTCCCAGGCTATCCGCGCCGTGGGAAACGATCAGGATAATACTGAGAATAATGCCGACCGCCGAAAGCATCCGGAAGGCCGGGGCTTTTTTCATGAAATTAAATTTCGGCTGACGGAAAAAACGGAACATAGAGAACTTTTTGATCAAGCCCCCTTCCAGGCAAAGCCGGAGCATCACCCGGGAAGCAAAGTAACCGCAGAAAAGAGTGGTCATGATCCCGAGGGACAGGATCAAGGCGAACCCTTTGATGGAATCGATACCGAAAGAACTGCTGATGTAGTAAAGGATGATGGCTGCTAATAAGGTGGTCAGGTTGGCATCGAGCACGGTGATCAGAGCCCGGGAGAAACCGGTTTCAAATGCCTGTTTGATATCCTTACCCTTATCTTTTTCTTCGCGGATCCGTTCGTAAAAAAGGATATTGGCGTCCACGGCCATACCCATGGTCAGGATCAAACCGGCGATGCCGGGCAGGGTCAGGGTGGCCCGGAAAAAGGACAGCAGGCCGAAGATCATGGTTAAATTCATAGCCAGGGCGATGTTGGCGATCAGGCCGGCCCCGTGATAATAGATGATCATGAACAGAAAGACAGCCAGGGCGGCCAGGGCAAAAGAAAATTTACCGCGGGCAATAGAGTCCGCGCCCAGGCTGGGCCCGATAAAATTTTCGCCGATGATTTCCAACGGCGCCGGTAGTTTACCGGATTTTAAAACGATGGCTAAGTTATTCGCACTTTCCTGATTAAAACCACCGGAGATCTCACATTTGCCGTCCAGGATCTTGGCTTGCAGGCTCGGCGCGGAAACTAGTTTGTTATCCAGAATGATCGCTAACCGCCGGACATCTTTGATTGAGGACTGAGCATTGGCCTGGGCGGAATATTTTTTGCTGACAATGGCTAACTGTCTTTTGCCCCATTCATTTAATTCCAGGTCGACCACCCAGCCGCCGAGTTTGCCGATTGACGGTTTGGCTTCAACCACGTGAGTGCCGTCAAAAATGACTTTGTTTTCCACCAGGACGTGCTCAAATTCGTCGTCTCCGGAAGCGGTCCGTTCGTACTTCTTGATTTCCTTATTGTCGGGCGGGATGGGTCGGTCTTTATAAAGTTCCTGCATGGTCGGGCTGGCTTCCAGCTTGAACTCCAGTTTGCCGGTGGACAGCAGGATCTCCTTGACCCGCTGGACTTCGGTCATATCCTGTCCGGGCAATTGGATCAGGATCTGATTATCGCCGTAAAGTTGAATGCGTGGTTCTTTCAAGCCGAAAATATTAATTCGGCGAGTGATAACCTCCAGGGTTGTTTTGATGCCTTCTTTGACCTGGGTCGGGCTCAGGCCCTCGGTTTTTAAACCGACTCGTATTTCCGCGCCGCCCTGAAGGTCCAGGCCAAATTCAATTTTGCGGGTTTCCCCGCCCAGGATCTTTTTTTCCGCCGGGTAGGCGAAATAGCCGGCCACGGCCACGATCAGGACGACCAAGAACATTTGCCATTTTAAGGTTTCAGACATAGGGGACCTTTCAAATATACTTTATTGTTTCTCCGAGTTGTTTTCCGTACTTTTTTCTATCCCGATGATCGCGCTTTTGAGGACGCGGATCTTAATATCGTTTTTTTCATCGATTTTTAAAACGACTTCTTTATCTTTGATCGCGGAGATTATTCCGTAAATGCCACCGCTGGTCATGACGCGGTCGTTCTTTTTGACATTGGACAGCATCTGGAGCCGGGCCTGTTCCTTTTTTTTCTGAGGCCGGATGATCAAAAAATACAACAGGACAAACATCAGGCCAAAGGGGATGATCATTCCAAAGATTCCACCGTCTACGCCCCCGGTTTGGGCCAGTGAATTTACAATGACATTCATTATATCTCCTCTTTCATAAAAAGTAATAGTTATAATTTACATCATATTATAAAAGGAGTGGCGATTAATGCAAGAAATTTATGAAACGACGATATTGACCAGTCGTTTCGGGACCACGATCATTTTCCGGGGCGGTTTCCCCCCTAAAGCGCTTTTTATTTTTTCGTCGGCCAGGGCTTTTTGCTTGATGGTTTCCTCGTCAGCCATGGCCGGGACCGTGATCCGGCTGCGCAGTCGGCCGTTGACCTGGACCGGCAGTTCGATCTCATCGGCCTGAATGGCGTTTTTATCATAACTTGGCCAAAGCTGTTTAAAAATAGTATCGTTATTACCGAGCTTTTCCCAGAGTTCTTCAGCCAGATGCGGCACCATCGGCGCTAATAACAAAACCACGGTCCTTATCGCTTCTCCAATCACCGGTTTACTTGAGACTTGAGACGGCTCGACTGAGCTCACCGAAGTCTTAAGACTTAAGACTTTGTGTATTTCATTCACCAACTCCATGATCGCGCTGATGGCCGTATTATAATGTAGGACGGGGTCAATGTCGGCGGTGACTTTTTTAATAGTTATATTTATTTTTCGCCAAAGGTTTTTTTCTTCCTTTGATAATTTTTCTAACTGTAGCTGCGACCCTTGTGGTCGCCCTTTTTTGGCGGGGGCAAGCCCCGCAGCTACTTCTTTTGATGTATTTGTAACCAAATTCCACACCTTGACCAGAAACCGTTTCGCCCCGACTAGTCCTTTTTCCGTCCAGCGGATCTCCCATTCTGACGGCGCGAAAAACAGCATGGCTAAACGCGAGGTGTCTACGCCCCATTCGTTGGCCAGGTTAATCGGTGAAACCGCGTTCCCTTTTGATTTGGACATGACGTCGCCTTTTTCGTCCAGGACCATACCATGATTGAATAAACGGGTGGCCGGTTCCTCAAAATTAAGCCAGCCGGCGTCTTTCAGTACCTTGGTGATGAAACGGAAATATATCAAATGGCCGCAGGCGTGTTCTGATCCCCCGATGTAAAGATCGATCGGCAGCCATTGTTTGGCTTTAGTTTTATTGAAAATTTCTTTCCCGTTTTTCGGGTCACTGTAGCGCAAGTGATACCAGGAGGAACAGATGAAAGTATCCATGGTGTCGACATCCCGTTCTGCCGGTCCGTTACATTTCGGACACTTAGTTTTGATGAATTTCGGTACGTCGGCCAGCGGGGAACGCCCTTTCGGGATAAAATCTTTGATGTTTTCCGGTAACCGGACGGGCAGGTCTTTTTCCGGGACCGGGACCACGCCGCATTTGGCGCAATGGATCATCGGGATCGGCGCGCCCCAATAACGCTGTCGGGAGATCAGCCAGTCCCGCAAGCGGTAATTAACCGTGGCCTGACCGATCTTTTTATCAACTGCGTATTGAATTGTTTTTGTGATGCCTTTTTCAGAAGGCAGGTCATTAAACGGTCCGCTGTTGACCATGATCCCCGGATCGACATAAGCCTCGGTCATGGTGGCGGGATCCGGGATCCGAGATTCGGGTGGCTTGATTACAACCTTAATAGGAATATTATATTTTTGGGCGAACTCAAAATCGCGTTGGTCATGGGCCGGGACGGCCATGACAATGCCGGTGCCGTAATGGACCAGGACGTAATCGGCTACCCAGAGTTGGGCTTTTTCGCCGGAGAAAGGGTTGATCACGTAACTACCGGTAAAAACACCGTCTTTTTCTCCTTCCGCTGTGCGTTCCAGGTCGGATTTTTTCGTTGCTTTCCGGATATAATCTTCAACCGCTTTTTTCTGTTCGGAGGTGGTTAGTTTCAAGGCCAGCGGATGTTCCGGCGCGATGGCCATAAAGGTCACGCCGTAGATCGTATCCGGTCTGGTAGTGAAAATCGAGATTTCGTTGGGGACATCTCCTTGAGGGTCGGGGATCTTGAATTTTATTTCCGCGCCTTCGCTTCGGCCGATCCAGTTGCGTTGCATGGCCTTGATATTTTCCGGCCAACCGGTTAACTTATCCAGTCCCTTAAGTAGCCGCTCGGCGTAATCGGTTATTTTAATGAACCATTGTTTCAGTTCCCGCTTGGTGACTTCCGAATCACAACGCCAGCATTGGCCGGTTTGTACCTGCTCGTTGGCCAACACGGTTTTACAGCTCGGACACCAGTTAACTAATGAGCTGGCCTGATAGGCCAGTCCTCGTTGATAAAGAGTGAGAAATATCCATTGACTCCATTGATAATAGTCCGGTAAACAGGTCGTCACTTCCCGTTCCCAATCATAGCTGACGGCCATTTTTTTGAGGGTGGCGCGGGAGGTCTTGATATTGTTCAGGGTCCATTCCCGGGGAGGCATTTTCTTTTTAATGGCCGCTTCTTCGGCCGGCAGGCCAAAGGCGTCCCAGCCGAAAGGATGGAGCAGGTCGAAGCCCTGCATTTTTTTGAAACGCCAGAAGACATCGCCGATGGTGTAGTTCCGGAAATGGCCGATGTGAATATCGCCGGAAGGATAAGCGAACATTTCCAGGAGATAAAACTTTTTTTTCGGCGTTTCCGGCGTCTGATACAGCCCGATTTTCTCCCAGGATGCCTGCCATTTCGGTTCGATAGTTTTGGGATTATATTCTGTCATAAAACTTCGTTTTCCAGGTGAATTCAAGCCGATGCTAACTGATAATTTGGCGTCGTCAACCCCGTTAGAAATAAATTATTGTTAACTAACCGCCAAAAGTGATTTTTTGTAACTGGAAACACTATTTTGTGTTAAAGCGATAAATATTGCTACTTTATACCATAATTTCTAACGGGGTCAACATAAATTTACGGCTGAAAGTATTGACAAATATATGTGATATGATATAAATAAAAATCTTCGAAACATTATATGGGTAAAGATGTTAAGCAGGATTTAAAGACTATTGGTTTGCTGTCAGTTATCGGCGGCATGGTTCTGGCCAGTTCTTTTCTCGGTTATTTGGTCGGCGCCTGGCTGGATAAAGGATTTGATACTGCTCCCTGGTTGATGGTTATCTGTTTAACAGTCGGGGTGGCCGGCGGATTCCTGCAGGCCTACCGGATCAGCCGGAAGTACTTTAAGAATTGAAATGACATTACAGCTCAAAAAAACTTATCTGGTCGCAATGAGCATCGGTTTTTTAATTTTCGTGCCGGTTCTGTTCATTTTTTCATTAAATCACGGGGTTAATTTCGGGCTGGGCATCCTCATCGGTATTTTTCCTTTTATTAGCTGGGACCTATTGGCTAACCTACTCAGGCCTGACAAAAAAATCACTGCCAGAAAAAAACTTTTACTGGGGCTCCTGGCCTTTTCAAAAATTTCTTTTCTGGGGGCAATTCTTTTTCTTATCACCCGGACACAATTTTTTTTGCCTTGGCCTTTTATTATTGGCATGAGTCTGGTTATGCCGGTGGTAGTTATTAGCATCCTGGTATTTTTTTCGAAATTGAAATAAAAATTCCGGAGAATTTTTATGTCTGCCGAAGCACATCCGCCAAATGTTTTGACCGCGCCTCTGTATGAATGGTGCAAACAAATTCCCTGGTTTCCTGATTTTCTTAAAGGAGAACTGGGTCAGAAGCATTTTGAGACCATTGTATTTTCAGGGGTAATCATGGTTATTTTAGTCACGGTTGCTTTGATTGCCAAGCCACGGCTAAAAAAAATCCCCGGACGATTACAATCAATTCTGGAAGTCAGCCTTGAGATGTTGGCTAATATGCTGGATTCCCTGATCGGGCCCGGGGGACGTCAGTATTTGCCTCTTTTGGGCACGTCCTTTATTTTTATCTTTTGCCTGAATATGTTAGGGCTCATTCCGGGAATGTTATCGCCGACCGCTAATTTAAACTGCACCGCCGCCCTGGCGATAGTAATTTTTATCATGGTTCAATCTTATGGTATTAAAGCCAATGGTTTTGTCGGTTACATTAAGCACTTAGCCGGGTCTCCTAAAGGTGTGGCGATGTGGGTGTTGGCACCGCTTATGTTCCCTTTGCATATTCTTGGAGAAATGGTTAAGCCGTTTTCTCTATCATTACGTCTTTACGGAAATATTAGCGGTGAGGATACGATCATTCTGGCCCTGGCTAAGATTGCCGAGAACAGCAAAGTATTTGGAATGCCAATTATACCGGTTCCTTTACCGATGATGTTTTTTGCTCTTTTCACGTCATTTTTACAGGCCTTTATTTTTACGGCCTTGGCGTGTATTTATATAATGATCTTGACGGCACATGAGGAACATTAAAGCGAAGAACAGAGAGCCAAGAGCAAAGAGCTTAGAGTGGAATATTTTGTCTCTAGGCTATACGCTCTAAGCTCTATGCTAAAAAGGGGGTGAGAAGGATAATGGATTGGAATATCGGATTGTTGGGTCTTTCCATCGGTTTCGGCATGGCGATCGCCGCATCAGTTGGCGCTATCAGCCAATCCCGGGCCATCTGGCGCTCGGTTGAGGCCATTGCCAGACAGCCTGAGGCCGGTGGGCGTATTTTTACGGCCATGATTATCGGTCTGGCCCTGATCGAAACCCTGGTGATTTATACCTTGTTGGTCACCGGGATTTTCTTGCAGGGGACTTTGAATAAGATCGTTGACGCGACTTACCTAAATCAAGGAAGTCAAACCGCACCGGACCAACCGGGTGGGCATTAGTTTTATTTGTGGTCCGGGGTTATCCCCGGACCATCGCTATTATTCACGTAATTTTCCAGGTAATTTAAAAAGGAAATAACTATATGGCTGAAATTTGGAAATCCCTGGTGGAGGATTATAACACTTTTAAAGCGGCATTTGGTATTCAGGAGGAAACTATTTTTGTTTTGGCCGTTAGTTTTGCTATTCTGGTTTTTGTCCTGAGAAAAATTCTTTTCAAGCCGATTATGAAACATCTGGATGAGCGGAGTAATGAGATCAAAGGGACTTTTGACAAGATCGAATTGGATAAAAAGGAGATCGAACGTCTGACTCAGGAATACCAGGCCAAGCTGGCGACGATCGAAAAAGAGGCCTACCAGAAAACGCAGGCGGCGATCAAAGAAGGCCTGGCGGCCAAAACGGAACTTATTTCCGAGGCCCACGCCCAGGCGGATAATGTTCTGCGCAAGGCCAAGGAAGAGATCCAAATCGAAAAGAAAAAAGCTTTGGCTGAGATGAAGAACGAAATGGTCTCGCTGGCCCTGTCGGCCGCCTCGAAAGTGATCAAAGAAAAAATGGATGAGAAAGTGCATGGCAAACTGGTGGACAAATTTATTTCCGAATTAGGGGCGTCAAAGGATTAAATCATGCAAGAACGAGTTGTTGCTAAACGATATGCCCGGGCCCTTTTGAACCTGGCCGATGAAAAAAATCTGCTCGAGTCGGTCAAGCAGGAACTGCGTCAGCTGGTCGAGCTGACCGTAGCGGTCAAAGATTTTGCCCGGATATTGAAACATCCGGTCCTGGGCGCGGCCAAGAAATTCCAGTTTATCCAGAAGACGGTCGGGAGACAGTTAAAGCCCTTGACTGTCCGCTTCCTGGAATTATTGGTCCGGAAAAACCGGACCGAATGCTTACCGGACATCGCGGAATTTTATGATGCCCTGGCGGACGAAAAACAGGGGATCGCCCGGGTTAAGGTCAAAACGTATTACCCGTTGAGTCGGAAAGTACAGGAAAGTTTAACCGAAAAATTAACCACTTTTATTAACAAAAAAGTTTTGCTGGAAACGGAAGTGGATAAAAATATTTTGGGCGGAATTAAAATTCAGGTAGGTGATACGGTCATGGATGGCAGTGTCGCCAATGAACTTAATAAAATACAGGAACAATTGCTGGCGATGAATTTGTGATTTACAACTCAACTTTTTAGAGTTGGTGTTATTTTTCTGATGTAGCGGCGACCCTTGTGGTCGCTTCTATTCAGGGCGGGGGCAAGCCCCGCA
>DAOWBV010000110.1 GCA_030633885.1 Planctomycetota bacterium | reverse complement strand
TGACGGTTGATCCGGCGACGAAAAAAGCCAAGGTGTTAAATTTTGCCACGAATACTGTCTGCGCGGCCGGAACCGGTTCCTTTCTGGACCAGCAGGCCTCCCGGATGAGACTTTCCATCGAGGAATTCAGTCAGCTGTCTTTAAAGTGCGATAGTCCGCCCCGGGTGGCCGGACGCTGTAGTGTTTTCGCCAAGAGCGACATGATCCATCTCCAGCAGATCGGTACACCTTTACATGATATTATTGCCGGTCTCTGCCACGCGATGGCCAGTAATTTCCGCAGTACCGTGGTCAAAGGGATGATCATGGAAAAACCGATCGTTTTTCAGGGAGGTGTAGCCGCCAACCAGGGGATGGTTCAGGCATTTACTAAAGTCCTGGAGTTGGAACAGGGCGAACTAGTCCTGCCCGAAGATTTTGCTTTGATGGGAGCCATCGGTGCTGTCTTGAGCGCTTTGAATCAGGGCGTAACTACTCAATCAGTTGATTTTATTAAAAATCTTGAAGACTATCTCCGGAACCGAACGATCGAGGTTGAAAGTCTTGAACAGTTGCAGGGAGATGGTTACGCGATAAATGTTGAACCGGTCAAGATCACATCCGCGAAAAAAATCGAGGCTTTCGTCGGAGTGGACGTGGGTTCCATCAGTACCAATGTGGTCGTGGTTGACCGGAATAAAAATGTTTTGTCCCGCCGCTATTTGATGACCGCCGGCCAGCCGCTGGAAGCGGTCAAACGGGCTCTTTACGAAGTGGGACAGGAGATCGGTGATAAAATAATCGTTAAAGGGTGCGGTTCGACCGGTTCGGGCCGTTACATGACCGGCGAATTTTTCGGGGCGGACATGGTCAAGAATGAGATCACCAGCCACGCCTGCGGTTCCATGGCCATGGACCCGACGATCGATACCATCCTGGAGATCGGCGGTCAGGATTCCAAATATATCAGTCTGGCCAACGGGGTGATCGTGGATTTTACCATGAACAAAGTCTGCGCCGCCGGGACCGGTTCTTTTCTGGAAGAGCAGGCGGAAAAACTGGCCGTTAAGCTTGATCAGGAGTTCGGCCAGCGGGCTTTGCGCGCTCAATGCCCGACCGGGTTGGGTGAACGCTGTACCGTGTTCATGGAATCCCAGCTTAATTTTTATAAACAGCAGGGGCTGGATAAAGATAATCTTCTCGGCGGGTTGGCTTATTCGATCGTGACCAACTATCTGAATCGCGTGGTCGAACACCGCAAGATCGGAGAACGAATTTTCTTTCAGGGCGGGGTGGCTTTTAATCGTTCCATCAAGGCGGCCTTTGAAAAAGTTCTGGGTAAAAAAATCATGGTACCGCCGCATCACGATATTCTCGGCGCGGTCGGCGTGGCCATCATCGCGATGGAAGAGATCGGTGACCGGCCGACCCGGTTCAAAGGTTTTGATCTGCGGGACCGGAAATACGAAACGCGATCATTCGAATGTAAAACATGTCCGAATTTCTGCGAGATCAGAAAAGTAACTTTTGAATCGACCCGCCCGCTGTTCTACGGTTCCCGGTGCGGGAAATACGATGATCCGGAAACCAAAAAAGCCAAAGAAGCTATTCCCGTGCCGCGTCTGGTCCGGGAACGGGAACAACAACTGTTTGGTAATTCGGAATCCGGAATGCGGCATGCGGAATTGCCAAAAGTAGGAATTCCCAGAATTCTGATGACATTTGAATTATATCCGCTTTGGCGGACGTTTTTCGAGAATCTGGGTTTGGAAGTGGTCTTATCCAGTTCGACCAATCGTTCTTTGATCAAGAGCGGGGTGGAACACGTGGTCGCTGAGCCCTGTTTCCCGATCAAGGCCGCTCACGGCCATCTTCTGGAATTGCTGGATAAAAAAGTTGACTATCTTTTCTTTCCGGTCATGGTCAATATGCCGGCCCTGGCCAAAGAATTTGACCGTTCTTATCTCTGTCCGTACGTGCAGGCGTTGCCTTTTACCGCCAAGAGCGGGATTCCTTTCGAGAAATATCCGACCAAAGTCTTGCGACCGATTTTTCATATGGACCGTGGTCAGGAAATAGTCGGACGTGTGTTGAGCCAAACCGCCCGCGAGATGGGGGTCAGGGATTCGACGAAAATCCAGGCCGCGTTGGCAAAAGCTTTTGCCGGCCAGAAACGGTTTGATGACTGGCGGTTGGCCCGCGGGGCGGAAGTGCTGAAGAATTTAAAAGCGGACGAAAGAGCGGTTATCGTTATCAGCCGGCCTTATAACGGTTGCGACCCGGGCATTAATCTTAATTTACCCGAACGGTTAAGGGAGCTGGGCGTGGTGGCGATCCCGATTGATATGGTCCCGTTACACGGGGTGACGGCCGAAGTGGCCGAGGAATATCCATATATGTATTGGAAGTCCGGCCAGCGGATCCTGGGCGCGGCCCGGTTGATCGCGCGCGACCCGCGTTTGTTCGGTATTTACCTGACTAATTTCGGGTGCGGACCCGATTCTTATATCGCTAAATTTTTTGAAAAGGAAATGGCCGGGAAACCTTACCTGACTATCGAGATCGACGAACACAGCGCCGACGCCGGGATGATGACCCGGGTCGAAGCGTTCTTGGATACCATTCGCCACGCCTCAAAATTAGGGACCAAGGAACCGGTCCTGGCCGGTGATTACGATCCGGCCCGGGAAAATGGACGGACGATTTATCTGCCTTACATGGATGATCACGGAGTGGCCATCGCGGCCGCCATGCGGGCCAACGGTATTCCCGCCGAGTCTCTGCCCATTTCCGACGAGAAGAGTCTGGAGCTGGGACGTCGTCATACTTCCGGGAAAGAATGTCTGCCCAGCATTACCACCACCGGTGATATTCTGAAAAAGACCATGGAGCCGGGTTTCGATCCGGACCGGAGCGCCTTTTTTATGCCGTCGGCCAAAGGGCCGTGCCGGTTCGGGCAGTATAATAAATTACACCGGATGATTCTGGATAAGGTTGGGTTGAAGACCGTGCCGATGATGCTTTTTGACCAGACCGATGGTTATCACAAAGACATGAGTAGTCTGGGCAGTGCCAGATTTAAACGGCTGGCCTGGCGCGGGATCACAATGACCGACCTGATGCAAAAATTGAGCCGGCAGATCCGGCCCTATGAGGTGAACGCGGGCGAAACGGACCGGGTTTATCAGCACGGTTTGAAAAAACTGGGAAAGGTGATCGAAAAAGAAAGCGACCTGACCGCTTTTGCCCGGTCGATCCGGAAAGAGTTTGACCAGATCAAGGTTGACACCTCAAAACGTAAACCGAAAATCGGGATCATCGGCGAAATATACGTCCGGAGTAATCCGTTCACCAATAATAATCTGATCCAGAAGTTGGAGAAATTAGGAGCGGAAGCCGCTTCGCCGCCGTTGGAAGAGTGGGTCGATTACATCGATCATATCCGGAAAGAAGATTATTTCAAGGATAAGGATTATAAGCATTGGTTGATCCAATGCCTGACCGAATTTATTCAGGAATATGACGCGAACAAACTCCGTAAGGTTTTTAAAGGGGCGATCAAGGATTTTTATCTGGAAGCGCCGGCCAAAGAAGTGGTTCAGTGCGGTCAAACCTATATTGATCAGGCGATCAAGGGCGAATCAATTCTCAGTATGGGCCGGGCCGTCGAATATGTGGAGAAAAAATATAACGGAATTATTAATGTTATTCCTTTTGGTTGTATGCCCGGGAATGTGGTCGACGCTTTGTTAAGAAAGTTCCGGGATGACCATCACGGGATCCCGACGCTCACCCTGACCGTGGACGGGATCAAGGACCCGGCCGAAGACATGCGGATCGAAGCCTTTGTCAATCAGGTTCGAGATCATCTGGCCTCGGCGTCCGACGCGGAATAAAATGTTTTTTTTAATCCGGACGCTTTCTTCCCATCCTCCGATAATCCTCTAAAAACTTTATCCTTGACAAAACAATATCTGAAGTTTATACTGCTTACTAAATGTAAACCTTGGTCTCGCCTAAAAAGATTTAACATCAAAATTTTTTACCTGACTTAATTTAGCCTGTTAATTATGCAATAGGGAGGGTGTATGCGTAAATTAATCCGGAGGAACAAAGCTATTGATAAATGTATAATTTTATTGCAGACCATTTTAATTATGTTTATCGGCCCGCCATTGGCTCACCTTCAAATCGCCATGGCCAAGCAACCCGACAAACACGAGCCGGACCTTTCGATTACCTCATTCGCCGACACCCCCGATCCGTTTTCTCCTAATGGGGATTCAATAAAAGACAGCTCGACCTTGGATTTGACCTATGAAATAAGAGCCAAAAAAGGTCTTAAGGCTGATGAAGATGATAAAGGCCGTCTCCAGCGCGGAGATTTTTTTCTTGATACCAGGTGGCAGATAAAGAATTCGGACGACACAGGAATCATTGATCTCGCGGACCACCATCAAATTCTTCCTTTAGTCGTGCCTGGAGAAGAAGACAATGATGAACCCATTTATTTTGAAGTTACTCGTTCCTTAACCTGGAATGGTTTGGATAAAGCTAATAATGAATTACCTGACGGAGTTTATTCCTATGAAGTCAACGGTAAAGTCATTAAAACCAAAACACTGACTAATAAAGGTAAGGGGCAAGGTTCAAACACGACAGAAAAAACTCTGTTTACAACGGCACCCGTCCAAGGTACGATTACGCTTGATAAGACCAAACCAAATATAACGACTTCCTCTCCGGCTGATCAACTGGTTACTAATAACCCGGAACTCAACATCAGTATTTTATATTCGGATAATCTGGCCGGACTGGATTACGATTCCTTTAAAGCATCTTTTGGGGCGCAGGACATTACCGGCGAATTTACGCTCAACGGAAATAAGGCTACGGCGACGATCACCGTTTCTGAGGGAAAAGATCTGGTCCTACAAACCGAAATAGCTGATTTGGCCGGCAATAGTAACAGTACGCAGATCAGCCTGACCGTGGATTTAAGCCCGCCCGTTATCCAAATATCCGAACCGGCTGATGGCAGCTCCCTTGATACCAAAACGCCGCTGATTACAATAAATTATTCCGATCAATTAAGCGGTATCGACCCGTCGAGTTTTCAGGTTTTGATCAATAATCAGGACGAAACCGCCAATTTTACTATTGGCGCGGATGAAGCGACTTATCAGGTTCCGGATGCAAGCCCGTTACCCGAAGGCGAAAATGCGATTCAGGCCTCGCTCGATGATTTGGCCGGAAACTCGGTCCAGGACCTCAGCACTTTTCAGGTTCAACTGATCGGCCTGCCGCCGGTGACCGAAGAATCAGGATTTATTGACGGTATTGTTTACGATTCAAAAACCAATCTGCCTCTGGTCGGGGTTGAGATTACCCTTAAAAACGGCATTACCGGCACCGTGTTAACTGATACCCAGGGTAAATTTTCGTTTCCCACGCCGGATAAAGGCATTTATTTAATTGAAGCGACCAAAGAAAACTACCATTATGCCCAGCGTGAAATATTTGTCGAATCAACCCGCGATGCGGCAGTTGACCCGATCTATCTATTGCCCGTTGACGTGGTTGCCACGGTCCCGACTCGGACCGGCGGCACCATCACCAATACCGACGGCACCTTAATACTCGAATTTCCACCGGATACCTGGCCGGCCGATACCGAAGTCACGCTCAGTTTAGTCACCAAGCCGTCAGAATTACCCTCGCCTCTGCCCAAAGGCGTCTCTTTTGTTTCTTTTTTCTTCGGGGAACCTTCCGGTCAATTAAGCCAACCCGTCCACGTTAAAATGAAAAACACTCTCGGCCTACCAGCCGGTACGCAAGTGCCGATCGGTTATTGGGACCGGGAAAACGGCCAATGGGTCTCAAATGGAAGCGGTCAGGTCTCAGCCGACGGTCAATGGCTGGAGGGCGAATGGACCAGATTCAGTTCCGGTGGTTTTTCGTTAGGCTATCGTGTTTCCGGCGCCCAGGCCCCGGGCGCGGGAGGAAACCAGAGCGGTTCACCAAGTGGCGCCTGCCGGACATCAGGCACAAGCGGACATTCATTTGTCGGTCATCGTTTTGGTCACCTGAAAATCGATCACACCTTACCCGCTTACCGCAATTTAGGACTACCTAACGCTTTTACCTTTACTTATGAATCTTCCACCACCGATCCTATGGAACTCATTGCTCAGAATACCACGATCCCGGCAACCACCAATCAACCGGTCAGTCTTCGGGTCGAAGTTTCAGTTGAGGGTGTAAAGCAAGAGGCCTATTATACCGCGCCATCTTCTGAATACGAAACATTCCGAATGGCGGCACTGGTTAGCGGACAGAATGGGCGAGGTCAACCGCTTAAGAGCGGGGCCTATCGGGCCCGGCTGAAAATCGATGCCAACTACGGAGGCGCGACCTATGCCCGGACAGAAACCTTTGGCGGACCGCCGGTCCAATCACTCGGTATTCCTTATCCTTATCCGGTACCTGAAGGAAGAGAATTTTCTCGTCAGATTCTGATCAACAATCAGAGCAACAGTCCTTTTGGGGCCGGTTGGAGTTTGCAAGGGCTGGAACGGCTTTATCCCAATCCTGACGGTTCCGTTCTGCTCACCGAAGGCGATGGGGCCAGATCACTCTTTAAAACCGGAGGCATTATTTCGACCGTGGCCGGGACCGGTCAAGCCGGTTACAGTGGTGATGGCGGCTCGGCAAAAAATGCCCTGTTGAACAGACCTGAGCATGTCAGCGCCGATAACCAGGGTAATCTTTATATCTGGGACCGGTCAAATTATGTCGTCAGAAAGGTTGATCTCGAAACAGGCATTATTACCACGGTAGCCGGTAACAGCAATATCGCTTACCGAGGCGATGGTTCCCTGGCCACTCAGACCGGGTTGGGAAAACCAGAAGACCTGACCGGTAGTCCAAGCCTTCTGGCCCCGAGCGCTAATGGTGAAG
>DAOWBV010000035.1 GCA_030633885.1 Planctomycetota bacterium | reverse complement strand
GGTCATTAACTCATCGGAACGGGCCGGCTCCCGTAAGATTTATTTCGTGGTGGAACCGGTGGCCGCGGCCATCGGGATCGGTTTACCGATCCAGGAACCGGTCGCCAGCATGATCGTTGATATTGGTGGGGGTACGACCGAAGTGGCCGTGCTTTCTCTGGGCGGGATCGTTACTTCCAAAAGTATCCGCGTGGCCGGTGATGAAATGGATGGGGCGATCACCCAGCACATGAAAACCACTTATAATTTGTTGATCGGGGAACAAATGGCCGAGCGGGTCAAGATCACCATCGGCTCCGCTTTCCCGCTGGATAAAGAAATAACCATGGAAGTCGGGGGACGCGATCTGGTCGCCGCCCGGCCCAGAAAAATCATTGTTAATTCAGAAGAAATTCGTGAAGCTTTAAAGAAACCGATAGATCTGATTGTTCAGGCGATCAAAGAAACCTTGGAAAAAACGCCGCCGGAACTGTCCGCTGATCTGATCAACCAGGGTTTGGTCCTGGTTGGGGGCGGCTCGTTATTGCGCGGTTTGGATAAAGCCATCAGTAAAGAAATTCAGATCCCGGTCCGGGTGGATGACGAACCGTTGACCGCGGTGGCTAAAGGGACCGGTATTATTCTGGAAAACCTGGATCAGATCAGGGAGAGTCTGGAAAGCGGCGAGGATCTTCTGTAGGTTAAAAGTCTTCCTTGATCTAAGTAGTTGTTCGATTAAAAGGATCTATTTTCAGGTATGAAATGTTGGGTTCAAGAAAAAACACACCGATTATCTTTTTCTTCCTGGCGCTAACACTTCTTTTTTTACCTGCCCACTGGTTAAGTCAGCCCGAATTGTTGTTACTCACCTGCCTGAAGCCGATTAATTACTTGTTTGCCGAATCCGTTGAAGAACCGGTTTTGCCTGATCAGGATATTAGTTCCCTGTCCCCGGTCGAGCAGGTGAAAGTTATGCGGAAACAGGTGGCTGATCTGAAAGCCGAATTACAACAGGTTTATAATGAGAATCGCCGGTTGAGCCAACAGTTACAGGCGATAGCTGATTTTACCGGCACCCAGCCGCAAAACTTCACCTGGTCTAAAAATTATCAGCTCATTACCGCTAACGTACTGATCAATCATGACGTTTCCGGTTGGCGGAAGAGTCTGGTGATCAATCGGGGTAGTCACAACGGGATCGCTTCCGGTTTACCGGTTATTTCCGGGCGTTATCTAGTGGGCAAAGTGTCAAAGGTCAGTCCTTTTACCAGCCGGATCCAATTGATTACTGATCCCGGTTTCCGGATCCGGGCGCACGTTGTTTCCACTCCGAAAACGGTTAAGGAAAAATCAAAACTTATTCAGGGCGAAGGGGTACTTGAAGGATATTCTACCCATCGGACCGCGTTGAAATGGGTTTCCCGCGACGTGCCGGTTCAGCCCGGCTGGCTGGTCTTTACTTCCGCTGATTTTTACCAGATCTGGCCGCGCGGTCTGATTATCGGGACCGTCGAAAGCCTGGTTGAAGAAGGTTATTTTTACCGGTTAAAGATCGAACCGGTGATTGATTTTAATAATCTCAGTCAGGTGATCATTCTTAAGAAAAAAGGGAATAATTAATATGCGTTTCATGTTTATCGGAATCGCTTTTTTTATTATGATCCTCCAGATGACGTTATTGAGTTTTTTGGAGATCGGCAGTATCAGCCCCGATCTGTTATTGCTGGTCGTTGTTTTGGTTTCGCTTTATTTACCGACATCCCGGGCGATGATGATCAACTGGTCGATCGGCCTGTTAAAAGATCTGGCTTCGCATTCGACGCTGGGCACCTTAGCGTTTTTATTTATGTTTGTTGGCCTGATCGTTTCCCTGGTCCGGTTTCCGCTGATGCTTGAGCGTCGGCCGCTGACCTATCAGGGGCGGGGCGATTTCAGCCCGGCCTGGTTCGGACATGAGGATATCAGTGTTCGGGTCATCCTGAGCGGGAGCGTGGTTTTTGTCTGTCACGGCTTGTACGGACTGGGTTTGTATTTTTACTACAGCAGCTTTTCCCTGGCTTTTATTTTGCTACGGGCCGGGCTGATTGCCGTTTATACCTCTTTCTTCGCGGTCTTCCTTTTCTTCCTCCTGCAACTGGGTCATAATTATACCCTCATGCGGAAAATAAAGATGGACAAGGTCGAAATGGTCCGCAGTCGCCGCTCGAAAATATTATGAGTAAACGACGGATTGTTTTTATTCTTATTTTTATTTTACTTCTCTTTGGTATCATCGAGTTGAAATTGTTTTCTTTGCAGATAATTTCCGGCGGTTATTACCGGATCCAGGCGCATAAACGTACCACCCGGATAGAATTGATCCCGGCCCGGCGGGGTAAGATCAAAGACCGGAACGGCCAGACCTTGGTCCAGGATACCATTTCTTTTGACCTTTACCTGATCCCGCGGGAAATTACTGACCGGACTACGCTTATCCGGGACCTGGCTTTGATTTTAAATGTTAAACCGGCCCAAGTGGAGGCGAAACTTTCCGCGATTGATGCCAAGATCGAGCGGTTGACTAAGGACCAGAAACCTTTTCAGGTAAAAAAGATCATCCGGGAACAAAAACGACAGACTCATAAGATCTTTTCGAATATTCCTTTTGAGCGGGCGGCGGAGATCGAATCCGCCCAGGAACGTTTTTCCGGGGTGGTTATTAAGGAACGAATGCGACGCCACTATCTTTACGATAAGCTGGCCGCTCATATTGTCGGATATATGAAACAGATGGATCAAGCAGAATACGACCGGGCTTTACGAAATGATTATTTCAAAAAAGGACTGGTGCCGGCGGTTGATGATGCAACTTATCAGATCCTGCTGAAACGGGGCGAGTTCTTTGATGATCAGATTGGGGCGGCCGGGGTTGAGAAGATTTATAATGATCGACTGGTCGGACGGCACGGCGTGAAACTGATCGAACGCGATTTCACTAAAAAGCAACAAAAAGAATTAAGCCGTGTGGCGCCGCAGGCCGGGACTGATCTTATTCTGACCATTGACTTCGCCCTGCAAAAAAAAATGGATGAACTTTTAAAAGGGAAGACAGGGTCGGCGATTGTCATGGATGTTCGGAACGGTGAGATCCTGGCCATGTCCAGTGCTCCTTCTTTTAATCCCAATAAACTCCAGCGGCCGGTTTCCCAGAAAACGATCGACCTTTATTTTAACAGTCGGACCAAACCGATGGTCAACCGGCCCATTGCCGGGTCCTACGCGCTGGGCTCGATCTTTAAGGTGATCACGGCGATGGCGGCGCTGGAGGAAAAGAAGATCAACCCGGGTACTTCTTTTTATTGTGACGGTTATTTTTCCCGGAAATTCCAGTATTTTAAATGCTGGGTGGCGGCTTATCATCGGGAACACGGTCCGATGACGTTGCGGTAGGGGATCCAGCACTCCTGTAACGTATTTTTTTATAATTCCGGGAAGGTTGCCGGTGGGGAAGCGCTGACTAAATGGGCTCGAATTTTTGGGTTTGGGCAGACCACCGGTGTTGAATTGCCGGGTAGCATTTCAGGACTGGTACCGGATAAAGATTATCACCGGCGGGTGCATGATAAAAAATGGTATCTGGCTGATACGCTGAACTTATCGATCGGGCAGGGCGATCTGATGGTTTCGCCGATTCAGGTTACCCGGATGATGGCGGCCATTGCGAACGATGGTTACCTGGTTCGACCTCATTTACTCAGGGATCATAAACCGGAATCGGGCACGAATATTCAGAAACAAAAGATCAATGTTGACCCGAAAAATCTTCTGGTCATGCGCCAGGCGTTGCGTTTGGTGGTGCAGGAACCGGGCGGGACCGCCTATAAAACCGGGCTGAACGAATTTCCGGTGGCCGGCAAAACGAGCACGGCTCAAGCCGGGCCGGGCCGTCCGACCCACGCCTGGTTTGCCGGCTTTGCTCCTTACCACCAGCCCCGGATCGCTTTTGTGGTCATGATCGAGCGGGGCGGTAAGGGTAGTGTGGCCGCCGCGCCGATCGCGGCAAAATTCATGAAACAGGCACTGAAAATTAAATAAATATATGAACGAAACTATTCCGGCCCGCTTAAATTGGATGTTAGTCCTGCCCATGTTCCTCCTGATCCTGATCGGGGTGCTGGCGATCTGGAGCGCCAGTCCGTCTTCCGCGGGCTATGATAACATCGGCCGTCCTCTGGTCAGTTCGTCATTAACCGATCAGATTCAAAGCCTCATAAAAATGTATCCTTTCAAACAATTATTGTTTGCCGGGATTGGCCTGGCTGTTTTTATTTTTATCTTGTTGATCAATTACTATCGGCTTAAAGATGTTTCTTATTTGATCTATCTATTTTTTCTGGTCTTGCTGGTGCTGGTGCTTTTCATGGGTAAAACGACCCACGGCGCCCGCCGCTGGTTTGCCCTGGGTCCTTTTGCCGTTCAGCCGTCTGAATTCATGAAGATCGCCTTTGTCATGGTCCTGGCTCGTTTCATGATGCACAAAGATAATATCAGCCGGTTAACTGATTTGATCGGTCCGCTTTTAATCACTTTTATTCCCATGTTCCTGATATTGAAACAACCTAATTTAGGGACGACCTTGATTTTTCTGCCGACTTTGATTGTCATGCTTTTTGTGGCCGGGGCCCGGTTGAAGCATATTGCCATTTTCATTATCGCCTTGTTGCTGGTATTCCTGTTCGGTTATTTCTTTGTGTTGAAAGATTATCAGAAATCACGGTTAAGGGCTTTTATGGATCCGACCAGCGCGCCGACCAGTGAGGGGTTCCATTTGATTCAATCCCGGGTGGCGGTCGGGTCCGGTGGTATTAGCGGCCGGGGTTGGGGGGCGGGCGAATCCAGCGCCACGCTCTTTGTGCCTGAACGCCACAATGACTTCGTTTTTACTACCATCAGTGAGGAATGGGGGTTCATCGGCAGTTCTTTCGTGATTTTATTATACCTGATGCTTTTCCTGACCGCGCTCATCAGCGCTTATCAGACCCGTGAACCTTTCGGCCGATTACTGATCGTTGGGCTGGTCACTTATCTGGCTTCCCAGACTTTTATTAATATCGGCATGACCATCGGCCTGGCCCCGATTACCGGTATTACCTTGCCTTTTATCAGTTACGGCGGGTCATCATTACTTTCCTCATTTATCGCTTTAGGGTTGATCGTCAACGTCGGTTTGAATCAGGTCCACTCTTTTGCCCAACGTGATTTTGAGTAAATTTTTATCATAAACCTGCCTGCCGGTTTACCCGCCTCTGGAGGGCAGGCAGAAATTTACCATAAAAAAAATCTTAAATACTTATTTATTCCGATAATCACCTTTGTTTTTCTTTTTGTTTTCTGGTTGGGCAGCGAAGATGTTCTGAAACTCAAATTGCTGCCGGCCAGGATCCCGTCGGCAAAAAAGACTTTATTTACCTTTGTCATCTTCGGCGATTCCCGGCCTTCCAGTTCACTTGAAAAATTTATTTCCCGCCGGGTGGACCACCTCCGGCCCCGGGCGATCGAAAAGATCTCCGGGCCGTCACCGGTTTTTATTGTTAATACCGGCGGCGGGGCGCCGTTGCGGGAACGACGGGATCAGGACGAGCGCCCTTACCAGGATAAATATGAGAAAGAAGAACCCCGGGGTGTCCATTTCTGTTTGTTGACCGTTTGGCCGGACAAGATAGAGTTTAAGACATTACATCTTGATCCGGATAAGCTGACCTGGCAGGCGGGTGATTTTTTGGAAGTTATCCTGAGTGAAGGAAAGAAGTGACTGAGCCGAACACCGAGCGTAGTCGAAGGTGTTCGGCCCTGAGTATAACCGAAGGGACGAAGGATTTATCTTGATTTCCTGACGTATTTTTTCTTATAATAGGGTTATGAGAATTGTACTCTGGTTCTTTCGATTTACCGTTATCGGTTTGCTGATCTTCGCCGGCCTCAATTATTATTTGCGTTGGAATTATTTCCAGAAGATCGTTCCCTTTGTCATAGTTTTTGCCCTTACTTACGTTTTTGTCAGTCTCTTGAATATAATATTACTTCATCAACGGCAGTTCAAGAAAACAAAAAAATAACACCTCTTTTTTTATTGCTCCAGGATCTTGAATAATTTGTCTTTATTTTCCTCCAGTATTTCTTTTGTTTTCGCTTCCACGTTTAACCTTAAGAGCGGTTCGGTGTTGGATTTTCTCACGTTAAACCACCAGTCAGGATATTCGACAGTTAAACCGTCCAGGGAATCCTGCTTTCCGTCCGGAAATAACTGAGCGATTTCTTTAATCTTACTGTTTTTATCGGCCACCTTGAAATTCACCTCTCCGGAACTGTGGTAACGTTGCAGGGGCTTAATGATTTCGGAAAATGATTTATTTTCTTTTGAAACGACGGTGAGGATATGAGCGAAAGCGATCAGGGCCGAATCGGCAAAATAGTTTGACCGGAAATAATAGTGGCCGGAAAGTTCGCCCCCGCAGATTGCGTTATGCCGGCGCATGGTACTCTTGATGAAAGCGTGGCCGACCCGTTCCCGGATCGGTTGCCCGCCATATTTAGTTATTTCTTCCCGGACCAGCCAGCTGGAACGTAGATCATAAACAACCGCTGGTTGATCTGATTTATTAAATTGCTCGTTGTTCATTGTTCCTTGTTCACTCAATAGTAATTCCCGGGCGATCAATGAAGTGATAAAGTCACTGGAGATTCGTCGGCCTTGCTCATCCAGAAAAACACACCGGTCGCCGTCACCGTCAAAAGCCACGCCAAAATCAGCTTTAGTTTTTAAAATAGTTTCTTGCAGGAGGATAATATTTTTATCTTCCATTGGATTGGGTTCATGATTGGGGAACCGGCCGTCCGGCTCAAAAAAGAGGGGAGTGATTTTGAGTGGGGAATCTTTAAATATTTCGTTGAAAACTGGCCCGACGACCCCGTTGGCCGTGTCGACCGCGATTTTTAACGGCCTCAGGTTTTCAACAAAACTTAATATATATTTTTTGTAATCGTTTTTGATATCTAAAGATTTGTATTTTACGTCGGGTGTTTTGTCGCTTGTTGCTTGTTGCTTATCCCCGGTTAATTTTTTTATGTCCTGCAGTCCGGTTTCTTCACTCAAAGCGATCGCTTTTTCCCGGCAGATCTTAAACCCATTATAATTACCAGGGTTATGGGAAGCGGTAACCATGATACTACCGTCAAATTCATGAAAACCGCAGGCAAAGTAAGACATAGGGGTGGTTACCTGGCCGATATCGGTTACTTCTGCGCCGGCTTCATTGAGCCCAGCGGCGAGGGAGTGGAAAAGGGGATCGGATGATACGCGGGCGTCGCGGCCGACCACCATCTTTTTAGCTTTCAAAAATTTAGCCGTCGCCCAACCGATTGCTTGCGCTTTACTTTCATCTAACTGTTCTGGATATTTTCCCCGGATATCATATGCTTTAAAAATCGTCATAAGCAAAATTATACCTTTATCTGCTTGTTTGGTCAAATAGATTTGACTGTTTTGATGCCCGCAACACACTGTCCTGAAACATTTTCTTTGATTCGTAGCTGTTTTTTATTATAATGCATTATTAATTAATTGATGGTGATTTATGAACAAAGCTAATATTATTTTTCAGCCCGACAACCAAAACATTACCGTGGAAAAAGGGATCACTATTCTGGAGGCGGCGAAGGAATTGGGGATCTATATCCAGAGTGTTTGTGGAGGCGATGGTGTTTGTGGTAAATGCCGGGTCTTGATCAAAAAAGGCGAGAGCAAATCAGAACCGACCGGGTTACTCACGTCGGAAGAGACCGCCGAAGGTTTTGTCCTGGCCTGTGCCAGCAAGGTTTTTGAGGATATCGAAGTGGAGATCCCGCCCGAATCCCGGGACGGGGCGGATGCCATTTTGCTCAAGGGTAAAAAACCGCTTGATATTTACAGCTCGGCCGAGGTGATCGAGGCCGATACTTTGGTCGAAGAAAAGATCTTTCACCATAGTCCGTTATCGACCAAAGTTTTTCTTAAGTTGCCTCCACCAACCATGCAGGATACGGTCAGCGATCTGGAACGGGTCCGTCGCGAATTGAAAAAAGTCCAGCAGTATGAACTTTCCCCCATGCAGACCGGATTGTTCAACATCAAAAAACTGGGGCCTTTCCTGCGGGAAAATAACTGGGAGATCACTGTTACTTTCGGGAAGCGTAACGGCACGACCGAACTGATCTTATTTGAGCCCGGGGATACTTCGAAAAAAAATTACGGGGTGGCGGTCGATATCGGCACGACTACCGTCGTGGCTCACCTGGTCGATCTGGTGACCGGAAAAACCCTGGGGACCATGGGGACTTTTAATAAGCAGATCAGTTACGGTGATGATATTATTACCCGGATTATTTTCGCCAGTGAAAAAGAAGGTCTGGCTAAACTTGATCTGGCTGTCACCGGAAATATCAATAATCTGATATCGTCGTTGGTCAGAGAGCATAAAATTAAAGTCGAAGATATTACGGCTGTTACCTGTGCCGGGAATACGACTATGACCCATCTGGTCTTGAGTATTGATCCGACGTATATCCGGAAGGAGCCGTACGTGCCGACGGCGACGGACGTACCGGTGATCCGGGCGGCTGAGGCCGGAGTGAAAATTCATCCGCGTGGGTTATTGGCCTGCGCGCCCAGTGTCAGCAGTTACGTAGGTGGTGATGTGACCGCCGGTATCCTTATGTCCGGTATGGCTGACAATGAGGAGTTGTCTCTTTACATTGATATGGGGACGAATGGCGAGATGGTCCTGGGTAATAAAGACTGGCTGGCTTGTTGCGCCTGTTCGGTTGGCCCGGCCTTCGAGGGGAGTGGTATTAAATCCGGGACCCGGGCGATTAAAGGGGCTATCCAGAAAGTAAAAATTGATGCCAAAACATTTGAGCCGACTCTGGATACTATTGGTAAAGTTAAACCGCGTGGTATTTGTGGGTCTGGCTTAATCGATTTGATGGCTGAAATGAAACGAGCTGGGATTATTAACCGGGCCGGAAAGATATCGAAAGATATTTCTTCGCCTCGTATCCGGACTGGGGACGAAGGATTGGAATATGTATTGGCGGCCGGTCAGGAATCAGAGAGTAATCGCGATATTGTCATTACTCAGGCGGATCTCGATCATTTGATCCGTTCCAAGGCGGCGATCTTTGCCGCTAGCCGGACTTTACTGAAAAAGATGAGTTATCGTTACACCGATGTCAAAAAATTCTACATTGCCGGCGGATTTGGTAACTATCTGGATATCCCGAAAAGTATTACTGTCGGGATGTTGCCCGACCTGCCGGCGGAGCGGTTCCATTATATCGGTAACGGATCCGTTGTCGGCGCGCGCCGTTTACTTCTTTCTTATACCGCCATGAACAAAGTCCAGGCCATTGCCGATAAAATGACTTATGTTGAACTCAGTGATGATAATACTTTCCATGAAGAGTTTGTTTCGGCCATGTTCCTACCTCATACCGATTTGAAACTCTTTCCTAATTCGAAAGAATAATTCATGTCTTATACCATTGCCGTTGCCGGAAAAGGCGGAACTGGCAAAACCACTTTTTCCGCTTTAATTATTGAAGTCCTCAAGCGCCGGTCGGTTGGTCCGGTTTTGGCGATTGATGCCGACCCTAATTCCACCCTGGGTATGACACTGGGAATTGATTGTCAGTGCACGGTTTCCGATATCATTGAAGAAACCAAGGGGTTGCGTAATTTACCGGACGGGGTGAATAAACCGCTTCATCTGGAATACCAGCTCCAGCGGATTCTCGTTGAGACCAAAGGGGTAGATCTGTTGGTGATGGGGCGGCCCGAAGGACCGGACTGTTATTGTATGGCCAACAATATGCTCAGGGGTTATGTCGACGAGATCATTAAGAATTACAAGTATGTCGTGCTTGATAACGAAGCCGGCATGGAGCATCTTAATCGCAAGACCACCCAGAATATTGATACTTTATTTCTGGTTAGCGATTCGACTCAGATCGGGTTGAAGACGATCACCAATATCAAAAATCTAATCGATAAGCTGACTTTTTTAGTGATCAAGAATAAATATCTGGTTTTGAACCGGGTCCGGCAGGATATTCAGAATCTCGAAAACGCTATCAAAAATGTCGGGGTGCCGTTGATTGGGAAGTTACCTTTTGAAGATGCCGTTACCAATCTCGAACTGGCCGAAAAACCGATATCAGATCTGCCTGATAACTCACTTCTTTTAAAAAGCGCTGAAGAGATAGTTAACAAGATTATTTCTTCAGATCAAAAGTGATCGGCACGACGATCAGCATTTGATCCAATTCTAATTCCGGCGGGATAGGGGGGAAGGGTTCGCATCGGTCAATCAGATTCAGCGCTTCCCGGTCCAGGATCTGATAACCGGAAGACCTGATTAGTTTTTTATTCAATACCTGGCCGCCGGCGGAAATAGTAAATGCCACTTTACTGGTCCCGCTCCAGTTATTGGTGCGGGCCCGGAGCGGATAACGCTTGTTTTTATGGAGCCGGGCGGCGATCTTTTGCTTGTAACTGTTTTTTAAGGCGATTTTGTCGCCGGCCGTGTGCTTCGGCGTGCCGGGATTTAAATTACTGCTCGGATTCTGAATCGGCGTGGGATTTGCCTGGTTGACGCCGTCACCTGTTTTCGGTTCCGGTCGTTGGTCGTTGGGAATGATAGCCGGTAATTCCAGGTAACCGAAAGAAACCACTAACCGTTCCGTCCCTTTTTCTCCGCTTGATGACGACCAATCCGGTAAATAGCCGAACAGTAAGCCCAGATGCACGATCGTTGAGATAATGACGGTGTGAAGTAGGGTGCTGCCGGTGTTTGTTGAATACATTATTTAGGGCCCTTTGAGACCGTTCGGATATCCAGCGCTTGGAAGCCGGATGATTTTATGATATCGATCACTTCTACTAATAATTCCAACTGCACTGTTTTGTCGGCCCGGATGACTACTTCTTCCTGATTGGTCTCGGATCGGATAACCACTAATTTTTCCTTGAGTTTTTCCATCATTACAGATTGGCCGTTCAATTCTACCTGACCGTTGTTATTGATCGAAACGATCACGTTTTGCTCTTTGACCGGTTCGGCCGAAGCGGATTCCGGCAAGTTGATCAGCAATCCGCTTTCTTCAATAAACATTGAAGTCAGTAAAAAAAATATCAAAAGCAAGAACACGCAGTCAATTAACGGGGTCATGCTCAAGAGCGGATTGATTTTTCTGGTCCGGTGCAGCTTCATGATTTTTGATGGGCCAGCAATTCATGGACTACCATATAGATCTTCTTTTCGTAGCGGTCCACCTTACCCTCGAAATAATAATAAATGAATAGAGCCGGGATCGCGATTATTAATCCGAAAGCGGTCGTTAGCAGGGCTTCCCAGATGCCGCCGGCCAGGTTCATCGGATTGACTCGCCCGCCCAGGATCTGGATTTGCATAAAGGCGTTGATCATGCCCAGCACGGTTCCCAATAGGCCCAGAAGGGGAGTTCCCTGAGCAATGATGGATAAACCCCGGAGATTCTTCTCCATCTCCGTTAAAATGTCCGCGCCTTCATATTCCAGGAACTTTTCGATCTGGTCCTGGTTCCGCTCGATATTTTTCAAACAGAGATAGACTGCCCGGGCTATCGGGCCCCGGGTCTGACGGCTCAGATCCAACGCCGCTTCAACATTTTTCCCGTTTAAAAAGGAACGGATCTGATCAAGGAACCCCGCTTCGTTGTTAGGGATCCGGATAAAATAAATTATCCGTTCAAAAGTGATGCCCAGGGCGATAATGGAGCAGATCAACAGGGGGTACATGACCCACCCGCCTTTTAAGAATAGTTCGAGCATAAGATTTTCTTTCGGAAAAGTTTCATTTTACCAATAAATTCGGTCAGGTCAAACAAAATTATTGATTAAGTGACCGGCCCGGCCCGGACGATTTGATTTACATTGACTTTTTAAAAGAAATCCGGATAATATACGTCATGCCCAAAAGTAATTTTGTTCATCTGCATGTTCACAGTCAATACAGCTTATTAGACGGGGCCAACCGGGTTGAAGACCTGATTACGGCCGCCAAAAAGTTCCAGATGCCGGCCGTGACCCTGACCGATCACGGTAACCTTTTCGGCATGATCGAATTTTATAAAAAAGTGCTCAAAGGCGGGTTGAAACCGATCGTCGGGTACGAAGCTTACATTGCCCCGGCTGACCGGACGGACCGGAAAACCCGCGGTTCCCGCAGGGAAACCGCTTTTCACTCCACTCTTCTGATTAAGAACAAAAAAGGTTACCAGAACCTCTTGAAATTATCCAGCGAGGCCTACCTGACCGGTTTTTATTACAAGCCCCGGATCGATAAGAAGCTTCTGGCCCAGCATTATGAAGGGTTGGTCTGCCTGAGCGGTTGTCTGACTTCGGAAGTATCGCGTTATTTAGTGGCCGGAAAATTTGATCAGGCCGTCGAGACCGCCGAGTTTTACAAGAATATTTTCGGTGATGATTATTATCTGGAATTACAGAATCATAATATTCCCGATCAGCTCAAGGTTATCCGCGGAGCGGTCGAGATCGGAAAAAAACTGAGTATTCCGTTGGTGGCGACCAATGATGTCCATTATCTGACCCGGGCCGATGCCCGGGCTCATGATATTTTACTTTGCATCTCAACCAATAAAACCGTTAATGATCCCAACCGTTTAAGGATGCCCAACGACGAATTCTATTTTAAATCACCCGAAGAAATGGCGCAGACCTTTGCTGAAATACCGGAAGCTTTAGCCAGCACCATCCAGATCACCGATAAATGTAATCTGGAATTACCTTTTGATAAGCGCCACCTGCCGCGCTTCACTCCGCCGGGCGGTGTGACCTCCGGTGTTTATCTCCGGAAACTTTGTGAAGAAGGTTTGAAGAAACGTTTTTCGGTGATCAACGATGTCATTCAGAAACGATTGGATTACGAGCTGGAAGTCATTAAAAAGATGGGTTTTATCGATTACTTCCTGATTGTCTGGGATTTTGTCCGGTTCGCCCGCGAAAATAATATTTCCGTTGGACCGGGTCGCGGTTCCGCCGCCGGGAGCCTCCTGGCTTACGCGCTCGGTATCACCGACGTTGACCCATTAAAATATGACCTGCTGTTTGAACGGTTCCTGAATCCGGGCCGGAACGAACCGCCGGATATTGATATTGATTTTAGCCAGGAAGGCCGCGAACACGTCATCAATTATGTCCGTCAGAAATACGGCCAGCCCAACGTGGCTCAGATCATTACGTTCGGGACAATGAAAGCCCGGGCGGCGGTCCGGGATGTGGGCCGGGTGATGGGAATTCCCTTGAGCGAGGTTGATCGCATTGCTAAAAAGATCGTTCCGACCACTGAAGAAAAATGGTTAAAACGGGCGATTGATATGGACCACGAACTCAAGGATCTTTACCAAAACCGGGCTGACATCAAGGACCTTTTTGATATTGCCATGAAACTGGAAGGCCTGACCCGGCACGCTTCCACTCACGCTGCCGGCGTGGTCGTCGCCGATAAACCGCTCGATAATTACGTCCCGTTATATAAGACGGCTTCCACCGGTACCACGACCCAGTTTTCCATGGATATTCTTCAGCAGATCGGGTTGTTGAAGGTTGATCTTTTGGGGATTACTACTCTGAGCGTGATCGATAAGTGCCTGGAATTTATTCAGCAGACGCAGGGAAAAAAAATAGATATCCGTGATATTCCGCTGGATGACCGGGCGACTTTTAAATTATTGGCCCGGGCGGAGACCAAAGGTATTTTTCAATTGGAATCCAGCGGAATGCGTGAGTTGTTACGTAAGCTGAAACCGGACAATTTCGAAGATATTATTGCCGTGTTAGCGCTTTACCGGCCAGGTCCGCTTCAGAGCGGAATGGTTGATAATTACATTGCCGGCAAACATGACCCGAGCAAGATTGACTACCCTCATCCTTCTCTGGAACCGATTGTGGCTGAGACCAAGGGTGTGGTTCTTTACCAGGAACAGGTGATGCTGATTGCTAATAAACTCGGCGGCTTCGGCCTGCCGG
>DAOWBV010000160.1 GCA_030633885.1 Planctomycetota bacterium | reverse complement strand
TCTTGCTCATTTTCTTGGTTCCGTCCAGTCCGACCAGTAAAGGCATAGTTATCGCTACCTGGGGAGGCAGTTCAAAAGAACGTTGCAGGTCGCGACCGGTCAGGAGGTTGAAGGTCTGGTCCGTTCCGCCCAGCTCAATATCCGCTTTTATGGCCACCGAATCATAGGCCTGGACCAGCGGGTAAAGTAGTTCATGCAAACCGATCGGAGTTTCTTTTTTTAACCGTTTGGCAAAATCATCGCGCTCGATCATCCGGGCGACCGTGACCCGGGCGGCTAACTTGATGATCTCATCCAGTTTTAATTTTCCCAGCCATTCGCTGTTCTTGACGATCTCGGCGTTTTTTAGCTCCAATATCTTACCGACCTGATCAAAGTAAGTCCGGGCATTTTCTTCTATTTCGGATGATGATAACCGGGGTCTGGTTTTGTCGGTATCGGAAGGATCGCCGATACTGGCGGTGAAATCGCCGATGATCAGGATGGCTCGATGGCCCAGGTCCTGGAATTGACGTAGTTTGCGCAAGACCACGGTCAGGCCCAGATGGATATCAGGCGCGGTTGGATCCACTCCTAACTTGACGCGTAACGGTTTTTTTGTTTCCAGCGAATGCTCGATCTTTTTAGCCAGTTCGTTTTCCGAATAGATCTCGACCGTGCCGCGTTTAATGATCTCTAATTGTTTCTTTACTTCGTTTTTCATAGTAACACGAATGTCACGAATATACGAATGGGGTTAATTTTTGTTCTTTTCCCGCCACCATTCCAGCCAGTCCGTTTCCTCCTGCAGAAAGGGGAGCTGGGTGACATGTTTCAAACTGTTCATTAATACTTTTTTAATTGATTCGTCTGATTTTTGTAAAGCGTTCATGAGCAGGGCGACCGCTTTGTCCTGGTCTTCCGGCGGGACCAGCAGGGCGCAGAGAAAAATATCCAGCGGCATACCGCCGTCCAGCGCCTGGGAAAGTTTCGGTAACGGGTTCTTCAGGACCGGCTCCACGTCCGGCGGGAAGGTCTTGACCGTCACCTGGGGGAAAACGATTTTTCGGATATTGGTCAGGTCGCCAACTCCTTCGATCCGGAGCGGCCGGATCTCGACTCCGAGCGTGTAAGTCCGGTAATTGAGCGATCGAGGATCCTTGGCGGTATCGAGTTCAAAAGTATACTCCCATTTTTCCTGAGGCTTGAGAACTATTTTTTCGTCCGGCAATTCCACCTTTTCCATCCGGTCAAAGTTATTATAGCTGCCGGTTGGTCCGTATTCGGTGACCGAAAGATAAAGGACGGCCGGATTTTTTTTACCCAGGGTAATGGCGATCGGGGCCATGGTGACGTTCTCGAAACCCAAAGAGAAGTTGATCTTGTCGCCGGTCTCATGGATCTCTTTATCCGCCCGTAAGCTGGTACGGATAACTTTTTCCTTGATCAGTTTTTCTTCGCAGTCGATCCGGAACTTTTTGAGTTTAGTCCCGAAAGAAAGGCGCGGTTCGATCACCAGGATACTACTGACCATTTTTATGGCTTCTTCGTATCTTTCCCGCCGGGCCAGTTCTTGGGCCTCCAGGTATTTCGAGTATAAATACTTATCGGTCAGGATCGATTCGTTCTTCGGGGCGCGGGCCGATAATTCTTTCAGGAGTTTCGGCGTGATCTTTATTTCCGTTCCCGGGTGACGTTCCATGATCTGCCGGGTTAGTTCCACGTAGATGCTTTTATCCTTTAAACGATCGATCAGAAAGGGGATGACCGACGGGCCGACCTCGACCAGCTGAGACAGCGCGTCCTGACGATCAGTTTCGTCCGCGCCGTCCAGTTTGGTCAGCAGATTAAAGATCGTGTTCGTCTGTTTGTAAAAATCTTTGGTCGCTTCGGGTTTTTTATTTTTTGTTTTATCAACAACCGGTTTTTTGTCTTCCGTCGCCGCTTCCGTCGGCTCCTGGGGTGAATCGGCCAGAGTGATCAGTGGCGCGAAAAGCAGCCCGAGGCAGATCAGCAACAAACTAAAAAATTTCATGACTTACTCCACGGTGACACTTTTGGCCAGGTTGCGCGGCTGGTCGATCGGACAGCCTTTTTTAACCGCCATATGGTAGGCCAGCAGTTGCAGGGGGATGACCGTCAGGATTGGCGAGAACATCTCGCTCGTTTCCGGGACTGTGATAATGCAGTCGGCCAGATGGTCGATCGCTTTATCGCCTTCAGTCGTGATAGCGATAATGATGCCGCTTCGGGCCTTGATCTCCTGGATATTGGAGACCATCTTTTCGTGGACGGAACTTTGCACCGCGATCGCCACGGTCGGGAAAGTGTTATCCACCAGGGCCAGTGGTCCGTGCTTCATCTCGCCCGCCCCGTAACCCTCGGCGTGGGTGTACGATATTTCCTTTAATTTCAAGGCGCCTTCGTAAGCGTTCGGAAAATTGTAACGCCGGCCGATATACATGAAGTTCGGCGCGTCCCGATACTGGGCCGCGCATTTGTCTATCAACTGATCGGTTTTCAGGACCGCTTCGATCTTTTTCGGGAGCGTTAAAAACTCGCGGATCATTTTTGTTTCCGACTGCTTCGTGATCGTTTTTCGGGCCCGGCCGAGATAGATGGCCAGTAAAAGGATCAAAGTTAACTGGCTGGTGTAAGCTTTGGTCGAAGCGACACTGATCTCCGGTCCGGCGTAAGTGTAAATGGTCGCTTTGGCCTCGCGGGTGATGGAACTGCCGACCACGTTGCAGATGGCCAGGGTCAGGGCGCCGTGCTCATTCGCCTGCCGGACCGCGGCCAGGGTATCGGCTGTTTCGCCTGACTGGCTGATGGCCAGGACTAGGGTGTTTTTATTCAATACCGGGTTGCCGTACCGGAACTCCGAGGCGATGGCTACATCCACCGGCAGGCGGGTCAGTTCTTCCAGCGCGTATTTGCCGACCAGACCGGCGTGCCAGGCCGTGCCGCAGGCGGTGATGATCACCCGGTTGATTTTATTTAATTTTTTCAGGACCGGTTTCAGGGCGGCGAATTCGGTGCACGATTTCTTCCGGTTTACGTAATAACCGGTCGTTGTTTTTACCGCCCGGGGCTGTTCGAATATTTCTTTCAGCATGAAGTGCGGGTAACCTTCTTTTTCCGCGCTGGTAATGTCCCAGGTGATCGTCGTCGGCGGACGGCGTTTGACCCGTCCGTTCAGGTCGGAGACCGTTACCCGGTCACGCTGCAGTTGGACCATTTCGTTTTCGTTCAGGTAGATGACTTTTTTAGTGAACGGCAGCAGGGCGGGTACGTCCGAAGCGATAAAATTTTCGTTCCGGCCGATCCCGACGACCAGCGGGCTGTTCAACCGCGCGCCGATCAGCAGATCCGGGTGATCCCGGAACATGACGCCCAGCGCGAAACTGCCTTCCAGTTCTTTGATCGCTTTCTGGACGGCGACGAAAGGTTTGTTTTTTTTCGCGTGTTCTTCGATCAGGTGGGCGATGATCTCCGTATCTGTTTCGGACCGGAACTGATGTCCCCGGCGGATCAGGTTTTCCTTTAAAGATTCGTAATTTTCGATGATCCCGTTATGGACCAGAGCGATCTTTTCGTCGCAGGAAAAATGGGGGTGGGCGTTGTCCCGGGTCGGGGGGCCGTGGGTTGCCCAACGGGTGTGGCCCAGGCCGATGTGGCCGTTCCAGTTCTTGCCTTTCAGGTGGTCTTCCAGCACCCGGATCTTGCCCGGTCTTTTGTCCCACTGGAAACTGCCGTTCTGGATCGTCACCAGTCCCGAGGAATCATAACCGCGGTACTCCAGACGACGGAGTGCTTCCAGCAGGATCGGCCGCACCGGTCTTTGGCTGATGGCGCCGACAATACCGCACATAAATTATTTTCCCTTATGAAGACTGTTCCGGTTCGGCGGGGGGAGCCGTTTCTTCGGCTGACTCCTCAACCAGGTTCAAGGCGATGCGGTTTTCTTCGATTTGAAGGTTAACCACTTTCACTTTGATCAGATCACCGGATTTTAATTTTTTCTGCAGTTCCTCTTTTTCGTTGGATGCGTCGTCCTCGCCCGGTTTCGGAAAATGCATCAGGCCTTCCAGGTCCGGTTCGAGTTCGACAAAGGCGCCGAAATTGGTCAGGCGGGTAACTTTGCCGGGGACCACGTTGCCGATCTGGTATTTCTCCGGGATGGTCGTTTCCCAGGGGTTATCGGTCAACTGTTTCAGGCCGAGGGCGACCCGTTTCTTTTCCGGGTCGATGGAAAGGATGACGGCTTCGATCTTATCGCCTTTTTTGATTATTTCCGCCGGTTTGATTATTTTTTTCGTCCAGGATATATCGGAAACGTGCAACAGGCCGTCGACGCCTTCTTCGATCTCAATAAAAGCGCCGTAAGAAGTCAGGTTCCGGACCCGGCCCTGGATCTTCGTGCCGACTTTATATTTTTCCTCGATCTTCGTCCAGGGGTTCGCTTCCAGTTGTTTCATGCCCAGCGAGATCTCCTGTTTGCCCGG
>DAOWBV010000082.1 GCA_030633885.1 Planctomycetota bacterium | reverse complement strand
CAGAGGACTTGCCGGCAGACAGGCGGATCAGCCCTTCGGCTGAAAACCAACTCCAAAATTAGTTGACTAAATAATGTTTTCTGCTATACTATAAAAAATTTTACAGGGGAAAAATTATGAATATTATCGAAGAAATCCAAAAATCATCACTCAAAAAAAAGGTGCCGACTTTTAAAGTCGGGGATACGGTTGATGTTCACGTCAAGATCAAGGAAGGCGGCCGGGAACGGATCCAGATCTTTAACGGTATCGTCATCGCCCGCCAGGGCAGCCAGGCAGTTGAGACCTTTACCGTCCGGCGCATCGTCCAGGGCGAAGGGGTGGAACGAATATTCCCTTTACATTCACCCAACATCGTTAATGTCATCTCCAGGAGAAAGGGAAGACCCCGCCGGGCGAAACTGTATTATTTACGCCAACGCACGGGTAAATCAATCAAGGTCAAAGAAAGATTAGGCGAAATTCCCGGCGCGGACACCATTGACCAGACCGCCAAAAAAACACCCGCACCAGAAAAAGAAACCCCGAAAACTAAAAATGAGTAGATTTTCGGCACAAACCTGCCTACCGGCAGGCAGGAATTTACAATGAAGCGCCTTACTTCCTGTCAGCCAAATGAGGAAGATTTAAAGCTTGATGTTACCCTGCGACCACAGAATTTCAAGGAATTTGTCGGTCAGTCAAAAATAGTCAACAATCTCAAGATCTACATCACCGCCGCCCGCAAACGCCAGGAAGCGCTGGACCACTTACTTTTTTCGGGCCTGCCCGGTCTGGGCAAAACCACCTTAGCCAATCTGGTCGCGCAGGAATTAAAAACCGATCTGAAAAGCACTTCCGGACCGGTCATGGAAAAACCGGCTGACCTGGCCGGGATCCTCAGTAACCTGAAAAAAGGCGACGTCCTGTTCATTGATGAGATCCATCGCATCCCGACCGTGGTCGAAGAATATCTTTATTCGGCCATGGAAGATTACACCATTAATATCATAATCGATCAGGGTCCCCACGCCCGTTCGATCACCATTAATATTCCCCGTTTTACTCTGATCGGCGCCACCACCCGGGAAGGACTGCTAACCAGTGCCCTGCGCAGCCGTTTCGGAATCGTGGAAAAGCTGGATCTCTATGACTGGCCGGCGCTGGTCAAGATCATTGAACGCTCAGCTCGGATCCTGGGCGTTAAGATCGAACCGCCGGCCGCGGAAATCCTGGCCCGCTGCGGGCGCGGTACCCCGCGGGTGGTCAACCGCATGCTCAAAAGGATCCGTGATCTGGCCCAGTTAAAATCAGACAACGTCATCAATGAAAAGATCGCCCGGGAAGGACTGCAAATGCTGGGCATTGATGAGGTCGGTCTGGATGAAATGGATCGGAAGATCCTGCAAACTATTATCGCCCAGGGAGACGGCCCGGTCGGCCTGAAAACCATTGCTATCTCGGTTGGTGAAGAAGAAAATACCATTGAAGAAGTCTACGAACCATATCTGATCAAATGCTGTTTCCTGAAAAAAACGCCTCGCGGCCGCGAAGCTACCCGGGCGGCGCATGAACACCTCCAAGCTAAAACACCTCCCGCCCATAACCAGAAAAATATTTTCAAATAAACTTTCAAGTCACCGGTCTCTTAAGCAACCGTTTCTGGTCCGGCGAATTACAGGAAATCAAAGTCAATACGATCAGTATTATTGACGTGAACGGCCAGAAAGTGGAAATTCCGCTGGAAGAAGTCTGGGGCGACAAACTGTATTGACAGAAAAAATCATCCGACATGAAGGAAATCAATCATTCCGGGCTGGCTTGATCACAATTTCACCTTGCTGAAGCATATTCAATTCCCGGCGCATCACCATTTCCAGGTAAAAAGGATCATTATTGATCGCTGATATTTCCCGTTGCAGATTATCATTTTGACCACGGACGAGTTCGATCTTCAGATTTAAGGAATTGACATAATTCTTCAGGCGCGCATTTTTCTGGTGGGCTTTCAGAGTGGTGGTTAACAAGAATATAACAATCCCGCTGATCAGTAGGGCCCAAAAAATAACGCTGATACTGTGAACTGTTTTAACCAGACGATCCTGGTTATGACGTAAAGACTGTAGCATTGGCTGACCCCCCTAGAGCAGTCAACCCTCCCGAAAACTGAACTAGCTTTTTAAAATCCTTGACATTGGATACTAATATTTATATCATAATTTAAAATAATTGCCGTGTTATCTATATCGGCAATCAATCCGCGTAACTTTACCGATGAAATTACCAATCACTAAACACGGACTGAAAGAAATCGGCCTGATGGCTATTATTGCCGCCATCCTGGGCTGGCTTTTGGGCCAATGGCACCCGGGTCTGATCACCATCCCGGCCGCCCTCTTCCTGTTCGCCCTTTATTTCTTCCGGGATCCCCATCGGGTCATCCCGGACGGCGCTAACCTGGTCGTCGCCCCGGCTGACGGACGGATCATTGAGATCACTGATGTCCAGGAGGATAAATTTATCCGGCAACCGTCGGTGAAAATCGCTATTTTTCTTTCGGTTTTTAACGTCCATATCAACCGGTCCCCTTACGCCGGTCAGGTCGTCTGGACTGAATACCAAAAAGGAAAATTTTTCGTCGCTTCGGACCCGCGGGCCAGTGAAGCAAATGAAAGAAATTCCATTGGGCTACTCTGTAATACCCCCTCTTCTTTCAAGATTTTAGTCCATCAAATCGCCGGCATAATTGCCCAACGGATAGTCTGTTCCTGTAACCGGAACGACCGCCTGAACCGGGGCGAAAAGTTCGGGCTGATCAAATTCGGTTCCCGGACCGAATTATATATCCCGAAAGATAAAGTCAAGGAGCTCACGATCAAATTGAATGACCGGGTCAAAGGAGGCGAAACGATCTTATGTCACATCAAATAAAATCGAAAACCAGAAGAAAAAAGTTGTTGCGGGTCGCTATTCTTCCCACTCTGTTGACCCTGGGCAATTTACTCTTCGGGTTTCTGGCCATTAATCATATCTTTCATGATAAGTTTTTCCATGCCGCGATATTCATCGGCATCGCCATGATCTTTGACGCCCTGGATGGCAAGATCGCCAAGCTGACCAAATCGGCCTCTAATTTCGGAGCCCAACTGGATTCGCTTTCTGATCTGGTCACTTTCGGCGTGGCCCCGGCCCTTTTGGTCTATAGCATCATTAACAAGAATGGAGCGGTGGGAGCTCATTTATTCCCTGATCGATTTACTTTGGCCCTATCCTCTTTTTATGTCATCTGCGCCGCCCTGCGTCTGGCTCGTTTCAATATCGAAACCACCCTGGACCAGATCCAGCATGAATATTTTGCCGGCTTGCCCACCCCGGCCGCGGCCGGCCTGTTGTGCGCTGCCGTTTTACTTTCCTACGATCTCGAGCACACTGCGCCGTTGATTATCACTGTTCTTCCCTTCATGCTACTGTTAATCTCCATCTTAATGCTCACCCGCCTACCCTATACCCATATTCTTAATAAACTCGCCCGCACCACCCGGCAACCGTTCCCCATACTGCTGATAATCCTTTTGCTGGTATTATTCAGCGCCTTTAGACCGATCATCACACTCTGCGTGATTTTCAGTCTCTATACTCTCAGCGGACCATTTTTATATATCAAATCACGTGTTTTACGACGCAGCACCGTCCCGACGACCGACCAACACTTTGACCCGATCGCCCGTAAAACAGATACCACCAAACCAGTCCCGCCATCACAAAACGATACTAAATTCTGAAACCGATGGTAAAAAAAATAAAGTCATTAAGCACGGCCTACGTCGGCTTGGGTTCCAACCTCAAAAATAAAACCAGTAATTTAAAACAAGCCATTAAGAATATCAATGATTTACCGGCCGTTCGGGTCACCCGCCAATCCAGGTTCTACCGGACCGCCCCGGAAGGGTTAACCGATCAACCTGATTTCCTTAATGCCGCCCTGGAAGTAAAAACTTCTTTAACTCCCCGGTCCTTATTAAAGGCCCTTTTAAAACTGGAGCGAAAAATGGGTCGGGTCCGAACCAAACGTTGGGGTCCCCGCCTGATCGACCTGGATCTCCTGTTTTATGACAATGTTATCATGAGTCTAAAAAAATTGGTCTTACCTCACCCGCAGTTAACGCAAAGGCGATTTGTCCTGCGCCCACTGACGGAAATCGCCCCCCGGTTAAAACATCCGGTAAATAAAAAAACCATCGCCCATTTATATAAAACCCTTGATCCCGCCCTAAAAGGACGAGGCTCGCCCAATAAAGTTGGGCGGTATCTGTAAGGAGTCCTGATATGATCACCCTGGTCCGTCGGATACCAGAATTAAAGAAAAAAATAAAACAGGCCCGACAGCGGCGTAAGGTAATCGGGTTTGTCCCAACCATGGGCGCGTTCCATGAAGGACACCTCAGTTTGATGCGCCGGGCCCGGCGGGAAACAGATTTCCTGGTCATCAGCATCTTTGTCAACCCTCTCCAATTCGACCCGAAAGAAGATTTGCAACGATACCCCCGCCAGTTAAAACAGGATATCGCCCTGGCCAAAACGGCCGGTGTAGACCTCATTTTTTACCCGACGGCCAGGCAAATGTATCCGACCGGACAAGAAACGGTTCTGGATATTCCATCGTTAACCGATCACCTGTGCGGCCGTAGCCGACCCACCCATTTCCCGGGTGTCCTGACGGTCGTCAACAAACTTTTTAATTTAGTTGAACCGGACATCTCTTATTTTGGCCAGAAAGATTACCAGCAAGCACTGTTGATAAAAAAAATGGCCGTGGACCTTAATATGAATTTAAAAATAAAGATCTGCCCGATCGTTCGGGAAAGAGACGGCTTGGCCCTGAGTTCACGCAATCGCTACCTGTCACCGAGCCAGCGCCGAACCGCGCCCTGTCTTTACCGCGCCCTGTGTCAGGCGCGACAATTGATCAAAAAAGGCGAACGATCCATCCCTCAGATAATACGAAAAATGAGATCCATCATCAACGCGGAAAAAAAAACCAGGATCGATTACCTGAACATAGTCAATCCATCAACTTTGACTGATTTAAAAAGAATCACCCGACGCCCGGTCCTGATCGCCTTAGCCGTTTATGTCGGCCGGACCAGATTGATCGACAATATCTTAATATGAAATCATTAACACTGCGGTCACCCGCGAAAATAAATTTATTCCTGGAAGTATTGGGAAAACGGCCGGACGGCTACCATGAAATCGAGACCGTTTTCCAACCGATTAATATTTTTGATCACTTGACCATCAAAGAAAAAAGCCGCCAAGCCCGCGCTCCGGAACTGACGATCACCACTGATCAACCGGGACTTCCGACCGGTCCGGCTAATTTAGTTTACCAGGCCGCCGCGCTCTTTAAAAAAAATTATCGGATCAAGCAGGGGCTGGATATATTCATCAAAAAGCGTATTCCCACCGGGGCCGGACTGGGCGGTGGCAGCAGTAACGCGGCCACCACTTTGATGGGTTTAAATAAACTCTGGAAATTAGGGCTGTCACAATTGGAATTATCCCATTTAGGTCAAAAATTGGGGGCCGATGTCCCGTTTTTTATTTACCGCCAAACAGCCCTGGCTAAAAGGCGCGGTGAACTTATTTTTCCGCTGGCCCTGACCCGGAAATTCCATTACTTGGTCATCTGGCCGGGGTTTTCCTGCCCGACCAAAAAAATTTACGGAAACCTCACTTTGGGCTTGACAAACAAAATCCATGATGTTAGTATTTTTCTTAACGTTTTACGAAAGGGCCGGCCGGATCAGATCGATTCGTGTTTGTTTAACCGGTTGGCCCCAACGGTATTCCGGTTATATCCGGAATTAAAAAATCTTGCCCGTTACGTGAAAAGTAACATCAGCCCGGGGGTATCAGTTTCCGGGAGCGGCTCCAGTATTTTTTGTTGTCTTAGTTCGGGAAAGGAGGTAAAAAAAACAGCCAGACAATTACGCCGAAGCCACCGGTCAGCATTAGTTTTTGAGACTACGAATTATCTACCATAGTTATCCAGCACACCGGGTACTTTGGGGGAAGGAGCGAAACTGTGGAAATCACCGAGGTTAAAGTCAAGTTGATGAATCGTAAGAACGACAAGCTGAAAGCATTTTGCAGTATCACGGTTGATAATGCTTTTGTGGTGCGCGACCTGAAAGTAATTGAAGGATCCAAGGGAGTATTTGTCGCCATGCCCAGCCGCAAGATCACTGACCGATGCCTTAAGTGCGGCGGCAAGAATGACCTGCGTTCTAATTATTGCTCGGAGTGCGGGACGCAATTGAACAGTAATCGCGCGGAAAAAGATGCCAAGGGCCGGGCGAAACTCCACGCTGATATCGCCCACCCGATTAACACCGAATGCCGGGAACTGATCCAGAAAAAAGTGATCGGTGCTTACGAGCAGGAATTAGAAAACTCAAAAAAACCAGGGTACCGACCAATGGAAGTTTATGATTCAGAAGCGGAACAAACCATTACCCAAAAACCTGCTTCTGATTAACTTATTTCCGGCGGAACCACCGTATTTACTTAACCCTCGCAACGAGGGACCAGGCTAAAACCCTCGGGCAAAATTAACACCCGGGCCTTGTCGGATAATCCGGCCAGGACCCGGTCAACCGTTTCCTGGAGATCCGTCACCCGGATCAACCGGATTTTTTCCGTTAATTCCGGTTCCAGTCTGGAAAAAAAATGGATTGAAAAGCGCTGCGCTTTTATCAAAGAACACAGCGCGGTATGACCGGAAACCACAAAGTTACGTCGTAATTTCCGCTCCAGTTCCTCCGGATCATTATAACGGAACCATTCCAGAAAAGCATCCGAACCAACCCCGTCGCCGCATTCAGCCAACACCACCATTTGGCCGCCCTTTTTTAGTCCTTTGGAAGCGTGCTCGATCGTTTTATGCGTCTGAATAAAATCACTGTCCGTCGGAGCACCGCCCGCGGAAACAATAATACAATCAGCCGCTTTTTTTAATTTGACCGAATAAGTCCGGTCAAAATATTTACAACCGGCTTCGTGAGCCTTGAAAATATCGCCACAAAAAAACTTTTCGATCTTCCGCTGATAATTCAAAACCAGATTAACCGAAAAATCGACTTTCAGAAACCTGGCCGCTTCCACCATGTCTTCGTGAACCGGATTACCATTTAATTTACCTAACGTGGCTTTGGGATTTTTGCCTGACTGGGGATCGGGATTCAAAACCAGTTGGTGATTCTGCCGGATCGACTCCTCACCGGCGATGCCCGGTAAAACCATCTTCCGACCGCCGGAAAAACCGGCAAAATAATGATACTGGATCGTGCTCAGAACGATCACCTTGTCCGCCTCGACCGCCGCCCGGTTGAGCTCCACCCGGGTGCCGCGTTTCGTCGTCCCCAGAAAAGCCAGATCAGTCTTCTTCCGGGAATCATGATCCACGATTTTGATTAATTCGACAATCGTATCACCGATCAGTTTTTTTCTCTCTTCCAGAGTATGCGATGGATGGATCCCCCGGGCGAGAATAATAGTGATGCGGCTATTCTTGATTCCGACCTTTTTTAAACGTTCCAGTAGTATTTCCAGGATCGGCGCGGAATAAGACCGGCGGCTTTTGTCCGGGATCAAAATCGCGACCCGATCGGTTTTTTTGAGTATTTTATCGAATGGTTTACTGCCGATCGGCTGATCCAGTGATTCCTGAAAACAGCGAGTAAAACCGGCGATGGCCGGAATTTTCTTCGGGGCCAGGATTTCCGTTTTTATCGATGCCTTTAATTGAATTACTTTTGTTTCCTGACCGAAAGGTAACTCGATCGAATTCATATTTCCTCTTATAAAGAAGTAATTTTAATTTTGTTTTTTTTCAACCGGGCGGCCAAGACCCCGTTTCCCCGCACTAATTTAATCAGCGTCCTCTGACGGCCACCCCGACCCGGGAAACGGACATAGACCGAACCGGATCCGCAGGCCGGACTGCGGGATTTCAAAAAAGCCCGTTGAACAGGCAATGATTGCAATAAAGATTGAACCGCCTGGACACCCCGAAGAAAATGCCGGGTCACATCCCGGCCGGCCTGATTCCGAACGGAAAACTGGCCGGCCAGCACTTTTTCACCGACGGCGGAATCAGTTTTTTTTCCGGACAGACAGTTGATCTGGGCAGGTCGCCGGGGCACCCTCAAGCCGCCCATTATTTCCGGACAAACGACCAGCACGGATTTATTACGAAGAAAAGAAATGAGTGATTTGATTGGCCGGGCCGTTCCATCGTAACGAGTCGACCCGCCAACCAAACAGGCACTGACTAAATACAATGAT